>JANQFW010000125.1 GCA_028277625.1 Candidatus Gastranaerophilales bacterium
TGGAGACGGAGAGATTCGAACTCTCGTCCAAAACGAATGCCAGTAGGCATCTACGAGTGTAGGTTACTAATTCATCTTATTCAGGCCAAGTTAATAACCACAACTTAAAACCTAAACCAGACAGTTTAAAGCCGTATCGGGCCTTGAGAGTGATCTTTGATCGGCTTACTCTCAACTAAACCGACCGCATCTAGTTAAAATTGACCAAGTAACCACACTAGAAAAAGCTACTTGATGAGCAACTTTGGGCTAGGCAGCTACTGCTACCTCACGTCCAAATGCGTTGCTAGCGTCAATTACGTTGTCGCCGTTTATTTTTTGTTTTGCTCGTTGGTAACGAAGAACAGCGCTCCGACTCGCAACCTGACTCACATCAACGCCTTGTCAAATCCAAAACGTCCCCATGTTGTCAGTAGGATCTTTAAGTTTTTAAAATACCGAAGGTCGGACTTGAACCGACACGGGTGTGACCCCGGTTGATTTTGAGTCAACTGCGTCTACCATTTCGCCACTTCGGCATATGAACATTTTTATTGTATCAAATATAAATTAAAATTTCCAGTTTATTTTTAACTTTTTTAAACTTTTTTTATATTTAGCGAAATTAAGGGAAAATTAATTTTTTATTAATATTAGGCAATGTGTGAAAAAATTCATGTTTATTATATATAAATAAGATCATTTTTAGCTTATATTGTTCCTTGGTTATGATAGATAGAAGGATTCAACATTTACATGAAATATCCATATTGCATGGACAAAATAAAGAGAGGCGAGGATCAATGATAAACGAAACAGAACAAGCCACCGAGTACCCGGCGTTTATTTATAAAAAAAACGGTTATTTCATGGCCGATTGCATTATGCATAACCTTGTGTCCATTGGAATAACAGAAAATGAAGCCATTGAAAACCTGGAAAGAAAAATGGACGAAATGAACGATGCTGGGCACTGCTTCAAATTTAAATATATAAAAACGATTAACTAGTTTTTGCTAGATAATCCCTATAGCTTAGCCAAGACATCCATGTACAGTGGAGGTTTTTTAGAGTTAGTACATTCCTTACGACCAACAATTAAAGTTACAGTTTTTCTGTCGATATATATTTTAAAAATATTGCTAATAAAATTTTTTAATTATATAATTCTTGCTTGCGTATTGAATGATAACTCAATACGCAAAAAATAAAATAAAAATGTTGATGGATAGAAAAAGGGTAAGTAAACTTATGATAAAACTTTTCAGTACAAAATTTCAGGGGCTAAAGCAGCCTTCGAAAGCAGCTAATAACAATAAAGAAAACTTTAACGCTAACTTGGGAGGTCCCAAGCAAGACACTTTTGAGCGAAAGAGTAATAATAATATCTCATTTGCAGGAAAAGGAACTCATCGTGACCTTGATTATATTGAGAAAAAATTTGATACAGACGGAGGCTTAACGCTTTGTCCACCAATGGTTCCAAAAGGTTTTAAATTAAAACAAAAATATATTAACACTATAAATCAGGATTTAAGAGGCGAAGGCAAAGCTCAATCTGAAGCGGAAAAAGATCAAAAAAGGGAAGAAGCTATAGCCTTAGTAATAAAAATAGGCAAAAAACATGACCAAGCAATAAATCAAAAAATCACAGAAAAAGTAGTTGTCCCTCTTTTGCAGGATCCTTATGAAAACAGAAAACTTGCAGGAATGAAGATTCTTGGCGGCATCTCTCAAGCTGATTTAAGCTATGCCAATAACAACGTTGGTAAATTAAAGCTATTTTTTACAACTTCACAAGATATAGATAGAAATCCAAATTTAGCAAACGTTGCTATAAATATAATGGGGGACATAGGTGCAGATCAGTCTGACCTTGCAAAACATATCTTTGATTCACTAATGCCTATTGTTAAGGATGAACGACAAAACAGGGATCAACATCCAAAGTCAGTATTTCAAGCTGTTAACTCAATATATAGAATAGCAGAAGCTAATGGAGAAGTTAAGGAGCTTGTAAAACAAGACTTATCAATATTGGGTGCACTTAAGCATGCACATGATCAAATAAATGATCAAAGCATTAAAAATAACGCTTATATTCTGATTCAGAGTCTAAGAAGAATGTGTCCTGGTCATGAACCTAGGGGACGATCAGCAGGTACTTCAGAAAGGGTTCAAAGAGGCCCCTCAATGCCTGCTCCAAGAACGTCGTCGGAAATCAGAGAATCTTTGCCTACATTAAAAATTGGCGAAAGAACCTCATTGGAGCAGGAACTGGAAAGCCCTCAAAGAGGCCCCTCAATGCCTGCTCCAAGAACGTCGTCGGAAATCAGAGAATCTTTGCCTAAATTAAAAACTGGCGAAAGAGCCTCATTACAGGAGGAACAGGGAAGACCTTCAGGAGAGTCTGAAGTAAAAAAGAGCCTGTAAGGGTAGCAGCAACTTTAGATCCCACTCCAACCTCTGAGCCTTCTGATAGTTTCATCACCTGAAAGTAAAAACTAACCTGATTTATAGTAATATAAATTTATTTAAATAAAATAACTGAAATTCAGCATTCACTTTGCAAAGTGCAAAGTTTAATGGCAATAAGATAAGAAAGGCTAAAAAACAATTATGATAAAACTTTTAAATTTTAAAAAAACAAGTGCTCTTCCTCAGGTTATTAATACAAAAAAAGAAAATAAAAAAGAAAACTTCAACTCTAACTTGAGAACACTTAGAAAAGATACTTTTGAGCTTAGAAATTATAAAGCTAAAGATTTGGCATTTGCTGGAAAAACGAAAAATCTTGATGACCTTATTGCAAAAGCTGATAGACTTAAAGACTTAAAACCCAAATATATCGAATTAATTGGCAATGGATTCAAATCTAAGGTACAGAGCGAGGTTGCTCGCGCTGAGGTTGCTACTGTAAAAATAGGTAAAAATGGTAATGATGATATATACGATGAGCTTGCAAAGAATATTATTCAGCCTCTTTTACGAAGTGAAAATCAAGAGGAGCAAGATAGAGGGGTAATTATAATAAATAAAATAGGTACATTGCCTCCAAACAGTAAACTTATATTAAGCTCTGAAGATTTTGTAAAAATAGGCAAAAATGGTAGCGGTGAGATATACGATAAACTTGCAGCGGAGGTTATTAAGCCTCTCTTGCAAAATGAACATAAAAGGGTGCAATTTGAAGGAATAAATATAATAAATGAAATAGGTGCTTTGCCTCCAAGTAATCAAGATATATTAATTCCTTCTCTTACTGGTGCAAGTTCACGGGTTGCAGCAAAAGCAGTAAAAGCACTGGGTAACATTGGTAAGAAAAATCCAAATATCACTACTTTAATAAACATGCAGAATTTTATTATTGATGAGCCTAATTTAAAAAAGAAGCCAGAAGTAACACTAGCAGCTATATCAGCAATACGTGAAATAATAAAAGAACATCCTGATAGTGATAAATTTGATGAATCTATTAAACTTATACCAAGTAGATTAGAGACTCTAGCCAATAGAACGAAGTCTGGATACAGAGAGGCTACCAATCCGGATGATAAAATAAAACTAGGAGCTTTTTTATGGCAGACTTTAGAAGAGGCTAAAGCTTGTCGGGAGGACATTCCTCTTCTTAATAGAAAAGAGACTAGTGACTCATTAGATAAATTATTAACAGGGGTATTATCAAATGAATCAGTGGCAGAAACTTTAGGGCAGCATGCTGAAGAAGCCGCCGCCGCTGCTGCCGAAGTAAGTCAACAAGCCGAAGATAGAGTAAGAAATTTAGGTATACGAGATATATTTATTGGAGAGGAGCATGAAACTCGCCAACCAGGAGAGGGATCAAGCAGAAGGGATGTAGAGTAACCTAATAATAAATAAAATATTGTAAATTTTGCAATATCTCTTAAGAAAGAAAGCAGCAAAAGCCAAAAAAGTGGGTGGGTAGACATTATTAGCCTACCGTCTTTTTGTTATATAAATAATTTATACGAACCTTGAAAATAAAATAAAATTTGTAATTGTTATCAACAGCCTAGGAAGGAGTAAATCGTTATGGCGTTTAAGCTGTCAGATAAAGCTTTTATAGCTTTACTGCATAAAATTCGTTGTGTGCGCAAATCTCAGTTTGAACTCGAAAAAGTCAAACATAATATTTGTTTAAAAGATGACTATCTTATGATTAGCGCGTAATAAATATTACGACCCATATAAAAAAGACGAAATCAAATATTTTAGTTACGAAACTTGGAAGGATGAGCCTGCAACTCCAGAAAAAGAAGAACAAGTCTATAATGAACACATTGAATACTATAAAGATATTAAGGAGCGCGATAGAGAAGCTCGAATGTACAAAGCTAAAAGGCGTAAGCAGGCTAAAATTCATGCCGTGGAGCAAAATAAATTTATAGAACAAGCCTGGAAAGAGGCAAAACAAGAAGTGCGTGAGCATGCTAGACTGGTTAGATCAATAGATAAAAAAAGTAATATCAGGCTGGGAAGGTATAAGTTGGTAAAATCTATCTCTAATCTGGCTGCTTCAAATACTTATCAAGAAATACCCGCCTTAACTAAAGAGGGATAATACAGCGTTAGCAAGTGATACTTATCATTGTCTTTTTTTTATGTTTAGAATTCAAACTGATAAAATATTAAGTTAATGACTACATTATTTAGTAAAAGTAATTATTTTGGCTTTAACGCCAGTGCCAAATATAATAGCCAACCATAGTAATGAAAGTAATATTCTCATGTTATCACTCAGATCAAAGTACTTAACTGCGTATCCTGCCACAAAGTTAGCCTGTATAACCAACCCCAGAATAAAGCAAAGCAATAGATTAGATTTAATTATAAACTCGATTATTTTCATTTACATATCCTTTTGTTACAGTAAGTAAGAAATTTAAAATGCCTAAATAAACCATAAAACCACTAACCGTGGTGATTAGTGGTTTTATGGTGGGCGCTGAGAGACTCGAACTCCCGACATCTTCGGTGTAAGCGAAGCGCTCTACCAACTGAGCTAAGCGCCCTTATTTTGCGAGAAGATTTTACTTTGAATACTTTTTTAGTATTTTCCAGTTCTTCTTAGTCATACTTTCAGGTTCTTACAGACGTGTTAACTGCTTTTTTAGCTTTTGTACACTTTAATGTGTCACCTAACGAGTACATATATATACTAATACGCTGAATATTCTCCGTCAAGTATTTTTTTAAAGTGGCTCAAAATAGATTTTTGTGAAATTCAAATGATTCCGTCAAGAGCTCTTAAAACTTCGTATGTTAAACCTTTTTCCGATAGTTCTTCGGCACTGAGCCCAAAAAGCGAAATTAATTTTTTTGCATCTGTGCTAGAGGGATTTTTGCTTAATTCAATATAAGCCATTTCTATGGCTTGAGTTCTTGTGATTTGAAGTTGGTTTTTATCATTTTTTGCCTTAGCAATTATTCTTTGTTTTGATTTACCCAAAATAAACTCCTAAGTCACTAATAAATGAGTTAAGTTATTTAATTTTACCTTAAAAATATTAATTCTAAACTTTATTAGGTAATTTTTTTTATTTATTCATTGAGTTTTTTATTTCATCTAAAAATTTAACAGCCATTGTTGTGTTATAACCGAATCTTTGCTTTATAATTTTAACCGCATTAATATCATCACCAGATTGACATAACTCCAGAATCAAGTCATCCAGTTCTTTTGCTTCAGCCTTATCCCAGCACTTAGTATCAAGATTCAGACTAAAATCTATAAAATAGTAATGTCCTAATACTTTAAGCGTCTTTTTTATTCCTGGCATTATATGATTTTTAGAGCTTTTCCATTCAATCCTAATTAAACCCGGTTCGGGAATATTTACCGGATAATGTTTGGACTTTGATTTAATAAATCCTTTTTGGCTAAACATGCTATTTCTTTCTTGATTAAGAGTTTCTTTCAGCTCTGAGGTTTCAGCATGAGTTAATAAAATATCCAGGTACACATTCTTGTGTTTTGTATTACTTCCTTCGCATCCCGGCAAGATGTTTACAGAATAAGCGTCATATACTGATTTAATATCAGAAGCTGGAATGAAAATAATCTCAGGAGTGCAATCAGAACAATGATTATTTAAATAGGATCGATATTTAATATATAAGCCATCGTCAGATGTTTTTATTATCCAGTTAGTTTTTTTTGTTGTGGCTAAAAAGGTACTAAAAGTAATTAAAAATATCAAAGGGCACACAAGAGTCATTACAAAAACAACAAACCCTCCAATAAGGTTAAATACAAGAATGAACAAAGATTCAAAGTCTAGTGAAATTGAAGAATTTAAAAAGCTTCCAGATTTAAAAATTACCCACCCCCAGAAAATACATAGCCCTAAAAATATAATAGAGAATATTAACGATGAAGAGCTCGACTCTTTGAATGTGTGATTTATTTTATTTTCATCAATATCTTGTAAATTTAAAAATTGCATACTGTATATTATCTCTAAAATACTTTTCGGATTATTTAATTGCTCTAAAGCAATGAATAAAAAGTAACAGAAAAAATTTTATTATCTCTAATACTGAGTATTGCACGCAATGCCATAAAAAAGGAATGGTTCAAAAATACCATACTTATTCAAAAACATTTTTTAGATCAGATTATTCAACTGTGTTAAATTCAATCAAAACTAGCCTAAGCGCAGAAAAAGTAGTAGGAAATTCAATAGATGAGAAGCACAAATACTCTGAAAAGATTAATTCAGCATTAATTGATGAATGGTGTAAATTATTTAGTATATAATATTAAGAAAGAGATTTTATTTAGCAATAAGCATCACGAGGAAAAGATAATGTCCAAGGCAATCAATTGGCCAGCTAAATTTTATGATGAAGTGACAAAAGAAGATGTAAATGTAGAAAAAATAGCACTAAGGTTGGGAAGCTTATATTTTGACAATGACTATTATCAAGAAGGCGAAATTGTAAATATAAGAGTAGACAGCAAAATTGTTAGAGATGCAGTTATTTCTACAAAAATGCAGCTAATGAAGATAAAAGACTTAACAGAAGATTTATTATTTAAAAATAAAAAAGACCTCCAAGCAAAAAGCAAAGTTGTTAGCTTTTTATCAAAAAATTATAAAGAAAGTGTTGATGATGATACAGAAGTAACTGTGATTTTTTATAAAAATCTTTCTAATTTGAACACAGAAGAATCAGATGATCCGCACATGTAATAAATTTTGTAAAAAAAATCACTGATTTTGTAATTTTTTGAGGTTTAAAAGTTTTATATAAAAGTGTAAGATAAAAAAGGAACGTTTTAGAGAACAATAACAAGCTTAGAGATGTAGCGTTAAAAATTTTAGTAAAAATTTCACTCATACGGGCAGGGTTTTTAATTAGCAATTTTAGTAAGGGAATTTTTTGGTATGAAGAATCTAAAAAAGAAGTTTAAGTTTACCAATAAACTAAGATGTTTAGGGCCTAATTTTAAATGGTTATTATTCACCAGCAAGCAGGATTATAAATTGGGGTCTCAATATTTAAAACTAATGTATCCAGATTTAGATGAAAAAAATATTGCTTCAGTAGAATTACTTAGAGATATGGTAAAAAATTCTTTGATTAGAGAGTTTTCACCTGAAATACAAGGCACAAAATCTTTTGAACTTTTTACTGATGCTGTAATGCACAGAATTCAAAAGAAAACTTTTAATGCTAAAGACTTAGCAGAATTAGATGAAGAAGGCAGCTCTGACAATAAGTAGCACTTTTGGGGGTATAAGGTTAGTTTGAAGTTTGAACACTCAAATTATTTAATTTAAGAATTAAAGTAAAGTAATAACTTCTATTTATTGCTTTACTTTTGTTTATATAACTTATGAAAATTCAAAAATAGGTTGAAATTTTTCAAAAGACACTATACTATAGTATAAGCTCTTACACTAAAGGTATGGTTTGCATGCCAAAAGTTATGTTTAGTGGAAAAGTTAGCGAGGCAGAGATATGAAAACTTTATCTCTTTATATTTGTGGAATAGCTGTTTTGGTGTCTGTATTTACCCCTT
>JANQFW010000142.1 GCA_028277625.1 Candidatus Gastranaerophilales bacterium
TTTCAAAATTTATCCATCGAATTTATAAAAAATTTATATATTAAGAAAGTTTAAGAAAAATATTTTCAAATACCTATTTTTTCCAAAAGACTAAATCAAAAGTTTGTACACTTCCCCATATTTTATCCCACTTATTAGCAAATATAGTATCAAGGCCACCTTCTGCAAAAATTTGATTAATACCTTTGCCACCATCTAATATATCATTGCCGGATCCACCATGTATCTGGTCATTGCCTTCACCACCAAAGACTTTATCATTATTACTTCCGCCGTACAATGTGTCTATACCAATACCACCATCTAAGCTATCATGTCCAGAACCACCATGCATGATATCATTACCTTCATTACCAAAGATTAAATCATTTTCTGAGCCGCCATGTATAATGTCATCGCCTAATCCTGCAATTATACTGTCATTACCAGCACCGCCCTGAATGATATCATCGCCTTTATAACCGGTAATAATATCTCGTCCACTACCGCCATCAATTACATCAAGGCCATCGCCTCCATGTATATTGTCATTACCGGCTCCAGCCTGTATATTATTGTATATATTTCCACCTTTTATACTATCATTACCATCTCCGGCATTTATGTAGTTTGCACTAGATTTGTTTCCAATTAATACATCATTGCCTTTTCCACCGAATAAATAATTATCTTTGAGACCACCGTATATAGTATCATTGCCGTCACCACCGGTCATACTGCTTAGACCACCACCGCCGTATATAATATCATCCCCGGTTCCGGCATCTACCAGGTTATTCTTTTTTCCGCTAAAAATTAAATCATTACCACCTTCACTAAATATATAGTTATTATCATAACCACCATGGATTGTGTCGTTGCCACTGCCGCCATTTATAATTTTTTGACCATGAGACTCGCCTAATATAGAATCATTACCACCTTCGGCAAATATAACATCATTGCCACCTTTGGAATCTATATAGCTGCCTCCATTGCCTGCAAAAATTATGTCTTTACCAGCTGTTCCGTTTATAAAATGATTATTATTTTCATTATAATCAATTCTATAATAGTCACTTATTAAACTGTTTTTTGATTCGTTAAGGGATCCCATAAGGTTGCATAAACTGTTATTTTTAGCTTGTTGGTTAAATATTGATGAATCAACATTTATATTTGTCTGAGTGGTTAAGTTTAAATTGCCACTTCTGTAGTTATTTGCAGCATTTAGTGCATTTTTTCTAAAATCTGCGTTTTTCATTAGCTCGAATAGATTCATAATGCACTCCTCTACTTCATTATATAGAAGCTTTAATATATAACACTTGATATCCTATTGTATATATTAAAAAACAAAAAATATATAAAAGATTCACAAAGATGATCTTTTGTATATATTTCTTAAAATTTCTTTACACATTATAGAAACAGAACAAAGAACAGCAACAAACTGTTCTCTAATTAAGGATATATGTCTATTAAATTATCTAAGGAATTATTTTTTCTTTATTTCATTGAAATTGCCTGTGATGGTATATTTTCAGAGGCATCTTTTTGTCTTTTAAGTGCAATTTTTATACCAACTGCAAGGCCTAAAGCAGTACCTACAGCTGCACCTACTATAGCACCTTTTCTAGTTAAAGATGCTTTACTAATTTTTTTAGCTTTATCCTGTGCTTCAGTAGATAATGTTATTATTTTTTCAGTTACTTTCTCTTCCACTGGTGTAATTTTACCATCTACAATTTTCTTTACTTTTTTTGTTGCTTCTTCAAGCTTCCCATCTTTCAAGCTGGCCTCTAGTGAAGCAAAACCCTTTGCTAGATCTTTAAACTTATCCTTTACCCCATCTGCAAAGGAGCCAACCAGCTCACCGCCGTTAATTTTAATATCATTAACATTATTTGTTTCCATCAACTCTTGGAGTTTGCCAAGCGCATTTTGTGTAAAGCTTTCATAAGCTTTATCTGCACTATATCTAGCGCTACGATTAAAGCCGGCACCAATAGCTGTGCCGCCTATAAGACCAACACCTGTAGTTATAGCCATAGAAGCTTTTGTATTTTTCTTTTTTGATTGATGACCGGCAAATGATACTTTATTTCTGTTTATATTATTTATAGACATTTAAATCCTTCCCTTTCCTTTTCTAACAATAATCTACTAATTAAGCAATATTATTGCTAGTATCAGGTTTGATCTGCATTTGATTTGTCGCTATGACCAAAATGATTTTTTATCACCAAAGCTGCTGCTGCTACAAGACCAACTCCAGCTCCAATAAGGGCAGCTTTCTTTGTTGGCATAGTTTTATTCTTATTTTCGGCTACTTTTATTAAATCACTATAGCCTGTACTGTTTCTAATTGAATCCTCATATGCATTCATAGAGACTGACAGCTCTTTTCTTAGTTGCTTAGGTTTTAAATCCCCCAAAGCTTTTACCGCATTAGAGCTAGCTGTATCAAAGGAAGCCCCTATTCTTGCGACGCTAAGTGGATTAACCTTTTTTGCCGCGTCTGTACCTAATCTATTTAAGTTTATGCCTTGTTCTTTTTCTAAGAATTCTGTTACATGTTTGCTAACAATTTTTACCAAGTCTTCTGATTTTTTGATGGCTTTTAATTCGCCTACCAGCTGTCCTCGCTCACCTGCCAACTCAGAAAAATATTTTCCAGCAGCCTCTTTGGCAGCAGCTTTATCCGCCAGTTTATCTTTTGTATTTATTGTCCCTGGCAAATTTTCATATACTTCAGCCGATATATTTGCTAACCTTTCTGCTATAGAATCTTTTTTTCCTTTGCCGGTCAAAAGCTGATTAAAACGATTTTTATCATCCACGTCTAAAGGTATATGGCCATCAACTAACAAGCCTTCGTTAATTAATGCCGACTCAACTTTTTGCATCATGGATACTTCTTTTAATATTTTAGGCAGATATGCTTTTTCGGCTTGTTTTACTACATTTTCTTCTGAAGAGCTGAGCTTATCAGCTATGCCTGACTCATCAACCATCCTAAATAATTTATCAGCATCCAGGTTTTTATAATTATTTAATATATTGTCTGATAAATGACTTCCTTCAATTTTAACTTCACTTAACAGCGCCTCAATTTCTTTGTTTACATCCTCATTAATAGAACCAAACAGTTTTGCTTCATGACTTTTAAATAATTTTTCAACATCTTTAGCTCGTTCTGCAGATAGAGGGAATATTTTCTTTTCCAGGTCAGCACCTTTTGCAAAAGCTTTTTCCATCTTCATTAATCTTTTGTATGTTCGCAGCACCGGATCTTTATTTATAAATTCTGTTCTTAAGGTTTTATTTTGTAATGTTTTTTCATTAATAATTTGTGATATATCGCCGTTTTTGACTCCATTAACAATACCATCTAGTAGATCATTAGGAACAGCCTTACCTGCTGTATCTAGCTCTCCAAGAGTTTTCTGAAGCCTTTGTTTGGTATTACCATCTGCCAGCCAACCTTTAGCTTGATAGTGAAATTCACCCTTTAATCCGTCAAACTCACCCTTAACACCATTAAGTGATGTGTTAACAGCTTTATCTTTATTGGCAGCAGAAAAATCATGGTTTAAAGCTTTTTGTATAGATTTTAATCTTTCAGTGAGTAGAGCTGTTTCCTCTTTTGCAGCTTTTTTAGTTGTATCCTTGGTTGTCGCCTTAAATGCCTTAATTGATTCTTCAAATTGATCTACAAACTTATTTTTTGCTCCGTCTTTCATAGTTACCGCATTTTTCAAACTATCAGCAACTTCCAGATAGGCTTCTTTATTTTGCTCATGTTGCGCAAACGCATTATATCCTGCTAATTTAGCTATTTCTGGATTTAAAACATTAGAAAAACTTTTGGAGTTTAACCCCATGCCAACTAATGCGCCTCCTCCCCCGAGAACAACACCATTAGTTATAGCAGATTTAATAGTTGATTTTTTTGGTGGATCTTGAGCTTTTTCTTCAGTAGTACTTCCCCTGAACTTTATGGTATTATGTCTTGCTGCATTGATTAACATTCCCGGCCCTCTCAAAATTTGACTTATGTCCAGTCTATTAAAGTTTAAACATATACTTTTTTGATAATATATTTTCGCAATGTAACAAATTTGTTACAAATAACGTATTTTTTTTCCATTTTACCATTTTTGAATACTTATTTTTTAAGCCTTATTTACGAGTAAAACAAATCTCCTGTTTTTATTATGAATAAAACTACTCGTATACTCGCCAAAATCTTTATACTCATGCCCCAAATTATCTAATATTATTTTAATTAGCAAATACTCGTTCTCAAACTGGTTTACAATAAGAATACTGCCGTTAGGGTTTACAATATCATAAAGATGCTTGATTAATTGCTCAGGTTTTAGTTTGGATAAGGGTAAACCCCATCTCACTAACGGTTCAGGTGTTACAAATGGATAAAAAACCAGAATGTTATCGTATTTGTCTTTATGTTCAAGCACATCTCCGACAATGTAGTGCACGTTCGGCATGTGATTGATGCGGTGCATTGCATAATCATATCTGGTATGAAAATTAATATACATACGATATGCATCTATTTCTATACCAGATATTGATACACTTGGGGCTTTGTTTTTGAAAAAATTGTACAGAGCCTCAATGTAGTGCCAGTTTTTTGCTCCAACGTCCAGAATATGCTCGTCTTGCTTGATTTTTGTTTGAGGAAAGTAATTCTCAAGAATTTCTAAAACAGTTAAATTTTCTATGTATTCAAGCTTGGAAGAATTATTTTTTAAATGCTCTAAATTGTATTTATTATAAAATATTTGCTCTTTATCTTCAGCAAGAGCCTGTGTTTCTTGAGGCAATGAGGCAAAAAGTCCTTGCTTTTGCTCGTTTTTTAGATGCGTTACTTTTCTTTTTAATTTAAGTGTATTTCTTAAATTAAAATCAATTATATTTTTTAGATTTTCTCTAAACAATTTTAACTTATTAAGCAATTTCATTTATCTTTTAAAATACCAAAAATCTCTGTGAAACATAACAAGGAAAGGAATAATTTCCAATCGTCCGATTAGCATATTTAAGGACAAAATTATTTTAGTAACAAAGTTTAAACCGTCATAGCTCGACATTGGACCTAATTGTCCAAAGCCTGGGCCAATATTCCCTATTGTTGCAAGTGTTCCGGTAAAACCTACCATAATATCGCTTTCTATAAAAGATATTAGGACTATTGATATTAATGAAAGTGTAAAATATAAAAGAATAAAAGCTAATATTTGTCTTAAAATGTCCTGAGAAACAACTCTTTTATCTAATTTTATAGGTAATACCGCTCTAGGATGAAGGGTTTGTGGGATTTCCCTGAACATGTACTTAAAGCCTAATAGTATTCTTACTACTTTAATTCCACCACCAGCTGAACCAGCACTACCACCTATGAGCATCATTAAAAGTATAAGTATTTTGGTTTGTATGTTCCAAAGCTCAAAATCTTGGCTTGCAAATCCTGTGGTGGTAATAATTGAAATTATTTGGAAAAAAGCATGTCTTATACTGTCTAAAGCTGAAAAGTGATGCATAAAGCCTAGCACTAATGCTAATATCGAAGACGTAATAAAAACTATAAAAAAGTAAAGCTTAAACTCTGCATTTTTTCTTAATAGTTCAAATGATCTTGAAGTAACCACTTTGAATTGCAAAGCAAAGTTAGCCCCGGCTAGAAACATAAATACTATTATAATTGTCTCTATTAAGGAGTTATTGTAACCCATTATACTTTGTGGATTAGGAGAAAAGCCACCTGCTGCCAGCGTAGAAAAAGAATTGCAAACCGCGTCAAATACAGGCATTCCTGCTAGAACTAAAAATAGCATCTGCAAAAGGGTTAAAGAAATATAGATGCTCCATAATGCTGTTGCTGTTGATCTTACACGTGGTGTTATTTTTTCTTCTGTAGGGCCTGGAGCTTCTGCGAAGAATAATTGTCGTCCTGCAACAGCTAATTGTGGTAAGATCGCTACGAATAATACGATGATCCCCATGCCACCTAGCCACTGGCTTAAGCTGCGCCAAAAGAAAAAAGCTTTTGGATATTGGCTGAAGTTTGTTAAAATTGTTGCTCCTGTTGTTGTTATGCCGGATATACCTTCAAAAAGTGCATTTATGGGTGATAGTCCATAAAATAAGTACGGAATGCCTGTAATAATTGAAATAACTGTCCAGGTTAATGCTACTATTAAAAGCCCTTCTCTACTTTTTAAGTCGTTGTAGTTCCCCGGAGGGGGTGGAGATAAACGCCTTATGCCAAAGCTTAGTGCTATAGATATTATTGATGCACTTATAAAAGGCAAGATTGAGAAGTAATCTTGGTCAAACACTGCTACTACGATTGGAAGCAGTATAATTATACCAAAATATATAAGTATTAACCCTAGGGCACTTGCCAGATAATTAAATCGCATATTTCTCTCTTAATCTTTATCACTTGGACCTTGCAAAAATGTTTTTGAAATATTCTTTTATTTTTGGTGCATTCTCGGCAATTGTAAATATCATTAGATTATCTTCGCCTCTTAAGCTGGTGTTACCTTTTGGTATTAAAATTTTACTGCCTCGCTTAATTGCGCTTATTATTGCTTTTACCGGTAAATTTAATTCCATGATTTTTTTGTCTACAAAGTTTTCAGGGACTGATATTTCTATTACTTCACCTTGTCCTCGTTCAACTAGTGCAAGTATATCTACATCCTTTTCAAGCAGCCTGTCTCTTATTTCTTTTAATGCTGCTTCTTTAGGTGAAATCGCAACGTCAATGCCTACTTTTTCGAATAAATTAACGTTTGCGGCTTTATTTACCCTTGTTATTACTTTTTTTACACCTAGCTGTTTTGCTAATAATGAACATAATAAGTTTTTTTCATCGTTGTTTGTTACGCTGACAAGAACATCGCAATCACCTATGTCCTCAGACTCTAAAAGCTCTAAGTCTGTACCATCGCCTTTGATGACAAGTGCTTTTTTTAAGTTATCTGATAGGTATTGGCTTCTTGCCTCGGTTGTTTCGATTATTTTTGTTTTTATGTTCATTTTTTCCATATCTACGGCTAACATGTAGCCTACACTGCCGCCACCTATGATGGTTACGTTCTTTGTTTTTTTTCTTGTTTCAAAAAAGTTGACACCGAGGTTGTTTAGACCTTGTTCTGTGCCCATGAAAATGACTTTATCATTTAAATGAAATTGTGTTGAGCCGTCAGGTATAAATAGTTTATTATCTCTTGTTATGCCCACTACTAAAGCGCCTTCCGGGAAGAAGCAGTCTTTTATATATTTATCTAAAATTATTGAGTCTTCTTTAATTCTGTATTCTAATAATCTGGCTTTACCCCCTGCGAAGATTTCTACATCTATTGCTTCAGGAACTGTTATGATACGAGAAATTTCTTGTGTTAAAAGTTCTTCGGGCCAGATTATGTGGTCTATTTCAGAATCCTTACCTTTTAATACGTTTTTGGATAAGTGGAAGCATTCCAGGTAGTCAAATCTGCTAACAAAGCAAACCGTTTCTATATTGCTCATGCGTTTTGCTATCCAGCTTGACACTATATTTGATTCATCTATATTTGAACTTGCTATAAATACATCTGCTGTGTTTATTTGAGCTGTTTCCAATACATTTAGGTTTGCACCGTTGCCGGGAACGTAGCTTATATCAAGCTTATTTAGTTCTTCGGGAATCTCTTCGTTATGTGCTATTACTGTTACATCATGGACTTCATATAATTCTTTGGCAAGCATTAATGACATTTCAGATGCACCGTATATTATGATTTTCATTTTAGGCTTTACTTCTCCTCTATTCCCTTCTAAACACTTTTATAAACCAAAAAATCTTTTCTTGCAAATGTTTTGCAAATATTTAGGGTGTAATTAATATATTTTTATAAAGTTTAAAACTTATTGGCAATTATTTTTTTTTAGGTGTTTTATTAATTTGTGAATAAAATAAAATGATTGTATAAATTTTATTTATTATATTAATATTATTTAAGAAAAATCGTGAGGCTAAGATATGAATATCAGATTAATGGGTAGTTTAAACCCGTACAAAAAAATGAATACTCAAAGGCAAAATATTTTAAATCAACAGGAGCAGGATATGGCTTTCAAGGGTGGATGCTGGTCGAAGCCTGAGGAGGATCCATATGAAGATCCATTTTATATGGGAACGGAAGAAGAAGGGGAGCATCAAATTCCTGAATGGCAATATCCAGATTTAAATTCAGGAAGAAGATTTGAAAGTAGAGCTGGAGCGTCTTCATCTTATCCTGGTGCTGGCCATTCTAGAAGTAGAGCTGGAGCGTCTTCATCCTATTCTGATTCTGATGCTGGTCCTTCTGCTCGTAAATCTGAGCTAGAGCAAAGTATATATGAATATTTTGGTGATACTGATAAAAGTAGTAAGCAGGCCTTAAAGCGTACTTATAGTCAACATGCTTTAAGGCTTCATCCAGATAAAGGAGGGGACGAGGAACAGTTTAAGCGAATGAAAAATGCTTATGAGCATTTAAGTAAGGAATAATGCCGGATAGTCCGAAAATGCTTTCAATAACTGAGCCTGACTAGTGCTGCTTAGCTAGATATTAATCTGTTAATATGCTCAGAAACCTCTTTTTTATAAGAAGTTTCTGGCATTTTAGCACCAAGTTCGTCTATTGATTCGAATATATGAGATGGGAAGTTTGGATTTAAATTTAACCACTCTTTAATCTCAAAGCAGTCACGTAAATTGTTACACCCTTTGCAGCAGAGTAGATAATTATTATCTGCGTCTTCGCCGCCGTTTGAATATAAATCTAAATGATCAACGGTTGCCCGTAACGGTTCACACATGAAGCGGACAAATTCTTCATTGTCTTTAGCTTTAAATTTTTTTATAAAACTTTTGCTATAGTCGCACTCTTTAAGTTCTATTGATTTTAATAAGTCAGAGCCTGCTTCACCCGGCTTTAACTTTGCTTCCTTTTCAATCCAAGAAAAAAAACAAATAATATTGCTTAAGTATTCTTCTATGTTACTTTTGCGTAAGTAAAATTGGCTTAGTTGTTCAGGTAAGTCTTTGAGCACTCTTTTTGCATTACAATTTTTACATTCACTAAGTACAGTAGCTAGATTTTTTTTAAGCTTTTCACCTTATTTATTAAATTCATCCCATTCGACTCTAAAAGCGTGTCTTTTATTTCTTCTATCTTTCCCGGCTTTAAAACTTGAGCGTGGCTATAAGCGCAGTAACTTCCGTGTGTTTTCAGCTTTGATGGATGTGCTTTTTTTCTGCCATTAAACTTAAGCGAGCTGATCCCGTTGAGCAAGTTTAAGTTGATATTAGCCTTTGTGTTTGGTTTATCTATTTGCAGTTTAACTTTTCTCTTGTTTAGAGAATGCGTGTGTTTATTAATTGGCAGAGTGTTTGTTCGCATTTTTTAAAGCTTATGTATACTTATTATTATCTATCCTTTTTTATTATTCTACTTTAAATTTATTTAAATTAGGTAAAAAAAAATCTCCGTTTTCGGAGATTTTTTTAGTTATATTTTCTTATTGAACTTTGCCGCCAGAACCATTCCTCGAGTTCTCGAGTTATATTTAATGTCGGGCGCAATGTTCATTTCGTATTTTTCACCGAGCTTATTAAGCTTGTTGTATGTTGCATCGGCATGTTTACCAAAGAATTTATTATATACATATATTCCTGCCAAGCTTCCAATGGTATCTGTTACCAAATCCTTTGGTGATGGTGCAACATAGTTGCCTTCGCATATGAATTCCCAGGTGAAATTTGTAAATTGGGCAATTAAAAAGGCCTCTTTATTACTTGCACCTGAAGCTTTTAAATAATTAGTCAGCAAAAAGAATTCTAGCGGATGGCCAACGTAGTTAATTAAAAATTCGTTATTATCAGCTTTATAACCCTCTTTTAAACTTTTAATAGGGTTTTTAAAGTTAGATGCTAAACGACCGTCAGCCCTATTAGCTCCAATTGAACGCTCAATACTGCTAGAAACAGATAAACTGCCTAAAAGCAAAAAGGTCGTTGCTTTTCTTAGCCTTTCTTTAGTGTCTACAACCTTTTTTTTGTCAGATATTGTCATTTCATCTACGTCGCTCAATTTAATTTCATTTAGTTTAAGAGCTTCTGAATTTTCTAGTTCAAAATCTTTTAATGTATAATCTTCTTCATTATTTTGTTTTTTAAACTCGATTATATCCGGTTCTATCTCTAAGTTATCTTGGACAGAGCCTTTTAATGTATATTCGCTTACAGAAGAGTTTTTTGCACTATATGCAAGATCTTCTGCAAATGCTTGTGATAATAGCATTAATCCCGCTAGATGTAAAATTAATATGGTCTTTTTCATGGTACAATTATAAGCTTTCTATTTGAAATTTAATTTTTATTATTTTAGTAAAAAATAAGTTATAATCAAATATATTATAATATAAACAAAAATTAGTTAACTAACACATACTACAATTTTACATTTATTTATAAAGTATACTATTGAGAGTTATACTAGCTCTAAAGGCAAGGAGTTAAAGGATTTAAATGTTCTACAACACTATTAGATTTTAATTTTTTTCAATTTTGCTTCTATTTCATCTTCATCTTCTTCTGGGGTACGAGCTCTTTTATTCGCGGCTTCTTCACTGTTATTCAAAGTATCATCGATCTTCATTTTGCTATATCTTGTAGGGTCTATGCTGTGCAGTGCATTTTGCGCTAATTCTATTATTATCGGGGTATTATCATTTAAACACTGATTTAATGCGTCTACAATTTCTCCCTTATTTTCTAATGTTAGTGCTATTTTTTCGAGTGCATGTGTTGCCTTTCTTTTCACTGTTGTATTATTCTGTTTCAACGCCAGTTTTAAAAGTTCTACAATTTGCATTTTATTATCTTCATTGTTCAACGTAAGAGCAATATCACTCAGTAGTCCTATACCCTCACTAATTTCTTGAGCTGTTATTGAAGGATTACCAGATAAATTTTGTTTTAAACTTTTAACAACGTGCATTTTATTATCTTCATCATTTAAAGTAGGGGTTATATCGCTTAGCGCTCTTATTGATTCTTTTCTTATAAATGAGCTATTGTCAGACAATTTATCCTCTAAAAGTGTAACTACATGCATTTTATTACTTTCTGCATTTAAGGTAGGGGCTACTTTCCTCAGTGATCCTATTGCTTCTCTTTTTATTACGGTAGCACTATCAGTTAAACCTTGCCCTAAAAGCGAAATAACATGCATTTTATTATCTTCATTATTTAATGCAGGGGTTATATCGCATAGTGATTTTATTGTTTGCATTTTTATTACCGAACCATTATGTGCTAAATTTGGCTCTAAAAGTGTGATAGCATGCATTTTATTGTTTTCATCATTTAAAGTAGGGACTATTTGGGCCAGTGTTTTCATAGTTGTAATACTTAAATTTTTATTACTGTTGAGCATGTCCGGCTCTAAAAATTCGACGACCTGCATTTTATCATTTTCATTTAAGTTGGAGACTACTTTTTTAAGTATCCTAATTCCTGAGTCTAGTGTCATACTTTCGTTGTCAGAAAAGTTTTGTAGTTGTTTAGTTAAATCTTTTGCTACTTGTATTTTGTTTTCGTTATTAAGTGAGGGGGCTAATTTATATAGCTCCTCCATCGCTCTATGATTGTTATCATAAAAACCTTGTCCTTGAGATGTAAAAAGGTTTACAATCTCCATTTTATTCACTTCACCTAGTCCAGTAGCTATGCTGCCTAGTACGCTTGTTGCAGTTGCTTGTACATCTAGGTCCTCATCATAAAAGCCTTGTCTGTGAGTTGTCAAAAGTTCTATAAAGTGCATTTTCTTTTTTTCATCGCTTAAAGTAGGTACGGCTCTGCTTAGTGCGTGTATTGATTTAGTTCTTACTTCGGTACTATTGTCAGTCAAGCTTTGTCCTAGAGGTGTTAAGGCAAGCATTTTACCTTCATCATCATCAAAACTTAATGCTATATCCTTTAGTGCCTTAATTGATGCCATTTTTACTTTTTCGCCGGCATTATTATTAGCCAAAGTTTTGATGAAACATCCGGTATAATAATTTTTTTCCTCTTCACTTTTATAGTTAAGATTTTTATTTAAAAATTTTATATCTTCTATACTTAGCTTGTCATAGTCTATGGTTTTGCCTGTAAAGCTTACTAAATATCTGTTATCAACAAGGTTATGATTTAAACAATTAAGCTTATCAGAACTAGTATTTTGTTGTGCTATTTGCGATGTATCAGCTTTTACGTTTTTAAGACTGTGTGCATATGGTGATTTACTTATTAACATTTTGATAGTTTAACCTTTCGCTTTTATATAGATATTCTTTTAAAAGACACTGAAAAAACATATTTGCTATTTGTTTTTTAATTTTTTTTATAAAATTAAGGTTAATATATTAATAAATTAATTCTTAGTCATTAAAAAAATCCCTCTTCAGCCGGATTATGCTTAAGAGAGGATTTTTTTAATATGAGCTTTTTGATTTTTTATAAAGGTCTATTTTTTGCCAGAACTTACATGTTTTAATATTTTCTTGCAATCGTCAATGGTTAAAAGTCCATCCCCTTTAAGGTTTGTATTATTACCTGGTAGCTTTGTGAAGTCAGCTTCTTCTGGATTTTTAAAATCTTGTAATGCTACAGATAATCCTTTTATAGCTTTTAAATTAGCGTCTCTTGCTTCCAGTTCCTTTTGTGCAATAATTGCCTCTATAAATACTTCTGGGCTATCTGTTGATTTCACATCTTCTAGTACTTTGGTAAGCATAGTTTTAGGTATAGTATCTCCATCTTTAGTTTTTAGTTCATCTCCATTTTGATCTTTGAGGTTTTCTCTAGTTGTCATATAGCCTACCTTCAAAGCAATATTTTTTAAATCTTTTAAAGATGATATTTGCACGCTTGGTTCATTACTATTAACACCATCGAAGATTTCTTGTACTGCTGGTGAGAAAGTGCCGTCGTCGCTAAATGGCTTATCGGTTAAACGCTTTAATGCTTTATCACTTAATGAATTGCCTGCTGGATCTGTACTATTTGTTAGGGCATTGAAAATTGCTTGTTGATGTGCGTTGTTGTTGCCTACAGCTAGAATAGCACCCAGCTCAGCCACTGGAAATCTATAATTATCTTCTCTGTCGCTAGTAAGCTTATCAATAATGTTTTTTTGATAATTGGTACTTGCTTCAGTAGTAGTTCCAATCTTACATAGGTTTTTAAACGAGCTTTCTTTATTATAAGTACAAGCTAGTATCTCCTCACTATCTTTGTTTTTAATTCTGTTTGCAGCTTGATGAATTTGTACCAATTGATCTCTTGTAAGTTTTCCAATCATTTTTTTATCATGGCCGGCTAAGCCTGTAAAAGTTACCAAGTACTTATTAAAGCTTTGTTTTGAAAAATTATACTCGGTGCTGCCATTTAAACTGTTATTCTGCTGTGTTTGTAAAGAATTTTTTTTGCAGGTTTTGCTTTTGTTGATATTAGTATAGTGAAAGTTATTTGAGAATATGGATTTAATTAACATTTGTCTAACCTTTCGTTTTTACTTAAAGTAAATAGTATTCTTAAAGCTTTTATTGTCTTTTAGAATTATAAATTAAACATAAAATTGTTTGGAAATTTGTATGAAATTTATATGGCAAAAAGAAAAAATAGGTGGCCCATAATACTGATAAGCATCTATAATCACTAGCTTGATAAATAAATACAATAGAACGTAACAAAGAATTAAGATACAGAATGTAAAAATAGAATTTCTCTACTGAAAGTTAGTGATAATAAAAAGTGTCTTATTTTTAAATAATAAAAAAATAATATTAACCTTGCCCTATTTTTTTGCTTAAATTACTATTTAAATACACGCAAAACATAATATTATTCAGATTATATACAATAGTAAATCTAATGGAATAATTAATTATGCTTACTCTAAAATATTTTTCAGATAATTTAATTATTTAAAATATAATCATAAATTAATCTGAAAAAAGCAGACTAAAATTTAATTGACGAGCAGTATAAAAGATTAAAACTTGATGGAGGAGTAAATGTTAGCTAAGAGTGAAAAGCAACTTTAGCTAAGAGTTTCGATATGAGGAGAAACATCTTTATGTCTCCACGTACCCGGCAATCCATATAAAGCAGACGATTTTTAAGAAGGAGATAACATTGGATAAAGTAGTTAAACGTAACGGAAATTTTGCAACTTTTGATTCTGGTAAGATAACATTAGCAATAGAAAAAGCGGCGGCTGTCACTAAAGAATTTGATCAAAGTGTTGCAAAAACTTTAACTAACAGAGTAATAGAGCTAATTAAAGGTTTAGTAGAAACAAAAAAACAAAATTTAAAAGCACCAAGCATAGAAGAAATACAAGATTTAGTAGAGCAAACACTCTTAGAATCTGACTATCATAAAACTGCTAAAGCTTATATGCTCTATAGAGATCAACACACAAAAATAAGAGATTTTGTAAATTCAGCCAATGTTAATCTTGTGGATGACTATTTAAAAAAACTTGACTGGCAAGTTAGTGAAAATTCTAATATGGCTTACTCTATACAAGGTTTAAATAATTATTTGTCTTCTCAAATAAGTAAGATTTATTGGTTAAACAAAATTTATCCAACTGACATAAAAGATGCTCACATGAATGGTGATATACATATACATGACTTAAATGTATTATCTGTCTATTGTGTTGGCTGGGACTTAAAAGATTTATTGCTAGAAGGCTTTAAAGGTGTTCAAGGTAAAATTGAAAGCGCGCCCGCAAAGCACTTTAGAACAGCACTTGGTCAAATAGTTAACTTTTTATATACGCTTCAGGGAGAAGCAGCAGGAGCTCAGGCGTTTTCTAACTTTGATACCCTTCTTGCTCCTTTTGTAAGATATGATAACTTATCTTATGATCAAATTAAGCAAGCAATGCAGGAATTTGTGTTTAATCTCAATGTTCCAACACGAACAGGCTTCCAAACTCCTTTTACAAACATAACTATGGACCTTGAGGTTCCTTCTTATTATGCTGATCAAAATGTTATTATTGGCGGTGAGCTAAAAGAAGAAACTTACAAAGAATTTCAAACCGAAATGAATCTTATAAACAAAGCATTCTTCGAAATTATGATGGCGGGGGACAATAGCGGAAGAGTTCACACCTTCCCTATACCAACTTACAATATTACTAAAGATTTTGACTGGGATAATCCAGACCTGGAAGGACTCTGGGAAATGGCTGCTAAGTATGGCGTGCCTTATTTCTCAAACTTTATAAATTCTGACATGAGTCCTGAAGATGCACGTTCAATGTGCTGCAGGTTAAGGATTGATAATAGGCTGCTAGAACAGCGCGGAGGAGGGCTTTTTGGCTCTAATCCTTTAACAGGTTCTATTGGAGTTGTTACTATAAACCTTCCTAGAATCTCTTATAAGGCTAATAACGAAAAAGAATTTTTCAAAATTTTAGAGCAAAAGATGGAAGTGGCTAAAGATAGCCTTGAAATTAAACGAAAAGTACTGGAGAAATTTACAGGACAAGATTTATATCCTTATGCTAAATTTTATCTAAGGGATATAAAGTCAAGATATGGGGTGTTCTGGAAAAATCACTTCTCTACTGTTGGCTTAATTGGTATGAACGAGGCATGTATTAACTTATTCAATAAAGATATTGGAACTAGTGAGGGTCAGGCTTTTGCTCAAAAAGTTCTTGACTTTATGAGAGACGTATTAATTCAATATCAAGAAGAAACCGGTAATAATTATAACCTGGAAGCCACACCGGCTGAAGGAACCTCTTACCGTTTGGCACAATTGGATAAAGATGAGTTCATCGGTATTAAATGCGCTAATGACAAAGATTATTACGAGAATAATGCCAACCCGTTTTATACCAATTCAACGCATTTACCTGTAAACTATACTGACGATATTTTTGAATTGTTGGATTTGCAGGATAATTTGCAGGCTAAATATACAGGTGGTACTGTCGTTCATATCTTTGCGGGAGAGAGAATTAAAAGTACTGAAGTAATGAAAAATTTGGTAAGAAAAATTTGTAATAACTACAGATTGCCTTACTTTACCTTTTCACCAACATTTAGTACATGCCCAAGTCACGGATACTTAGAAGGCGAACACTTTGAGTGTCCAAACTGTGGCTCTAAATGTGAAGTTTATTCCAGGGTGGTCGGTTATTTAAGGCCGGTTAACCAGTGGAATAAAGGAAAACTCACAGAATACAAATGTAGAAAAACCTATAAAATTGAGAATAATAATAGTAACAACAAGAAGGATGTTCCTTGTAAATGTTAATAGGTGGACTCCAAAAGATTTCACTTATTGACTATCCAGAAAAGCTTGCAGCTATATTATTTTTAAAAGGTTGTAATTTAAGATGCTCATATTGTCACAATCCTGCTCTTTTGAGTGAGGATTGTGATATTTATGACATTCAATATATTTTAGATTTTTTGAAAAAAAGAAAGCATAAGCTTGATGCGGTAGTCTTAAGCGGTGGAGAACCTACTTTGCAAGGTGGGTTATTAAAATTTGCCGGTTTATTAAAATCTATGGGGTATCTTCTAAAGCTTGATACAAACGGTACTAATCCCAGCGTTATTGAAAAACTTCTGGAAAAAGACTTAATTGATTATATTGCAATGGATATTAAAGCTCCTATCATTAAATACCCTGCGATTACAAATACTTGTACAGATACTGATGATATTTTAAGAAGTATAGATATTATTATGAATAGCACTTTGCCATACGAGTTTAGAACTACTGCACCAAAGTATTTGCTTGATGTCGAAGATTTTAAACATATTGGCAAGCTTATAAATGGTGCGCAAAAATATTTTATTCAAGAATTTAGGGATGAAACTCTTCTTAAGTCAGGTTTTTCTGTAGATGATAATTTGTTTAGCAAAGA
>JANQFW010000041.1 GCA_028277625.1 Candidatus Gastranaerophilales bacterium
AGCAGGCAATACGAGTATTTTAAGAGATGAAAATAATCAAATAAATAATAATATTATAGACATAAACAGCAGCAAAAAAGAAGAATTAAACAAGAAAAAACCCCATTATTAGTGGATTTTAATATTAAAAAATAAAGATAATTTAAAACAATGATGACTTTTTGCTTTGCAAAAAGGTAGTTGTCATTGTTTTTTTGCGTTTTCAATGTCTATCATGATATACTAATAAGATGGCAAGAGTAAAACTATTTATATCAATAAGGATTGGCTATGAAATTTGTAAAAAATAAATATATGTATTTGCTACTTTTAGTTTTAATTAGCGTTATAGCAGGGCATTTCTATTTAAGCACACCAGTAACTCAAAAATTAGTGATTTTGCATACTAACGACATGCATGGACGCGTAGAACCCTTTGATAAGAATCTTAAGCTACGAAGCATCGGCGGCATTGCCAGAATTTCTAAATATATAAAGCAAGTCAAAAAAAATAATACAAATGTGCTGGTCCTTGATGCCGGGGATATGCTACAGGGCACTTTGTACTTTAAAGTCTTTAATGGTCTGCCTAATATCAATTTTATGCACAAAGCCGGCTACGATTTAGCAGTTTTGGGTAACCACGAATTTGATAAAGGTATAAGCATACTGGAGCAGATAGTAAACGCTGCAAAGTTTCCATTACTATGCGCAAATGTTAAGTTTATAGATAATCCAGAACTTAATAATAAAGTAAAGCCTTACCTAATCAAAAATTATAACGGTCTAAAAATTGGTATAATAGGTATAGTCACCGATGATTTAAAGACATTAACAGGCAGCTCTAAACAAATCGAAGTCTACGATGATGTCACAACTACCCAAAAGTATGCAGATCTGCTAAAGGACAAGGTTGATTTTATAATAGTCCTTTCTCACATAGGCTTCTGGGAAGATGTTAAACTAGCCAAAGCAGTCAGTGACATAGACTTAATCATAGGTGGACACTCTCATACATTGCTTGGCACTCCTCATGTTGTAAAACACAAAAGCGGAAAGCAAGTATACATAGTTCAATCTGGTGAGCACGGCGAGCATGTAGGCAAGGTAGAGCTTATGTTTAACAAGAAAAAATTCTCAAACTTAAACTATTCCTTAATCCCAATAAATGCAAATATGCCTATGGATAAAAAACTTGCTAAAGAAATAGATACTTACTCTCAAAAGCTTGCAGTGCTAACCTCTACAAAAATAGGGCAAATAAAAAACAAGCTCATTGGTAAAAAAGAGTTAATCAGATCAAGACAAACCTCAGCAGGTTTACTAGTAACAAGTGCAATAAAGCATAAACATCCTGAAGTTGATATCGTCATCCAAAATAGTGGCGGTATTAAGTTCCACAGAAACTTGCCCCCCGGTGATATTACACTAGCGCAAGTCTACGAACTATACCCTTTTGATAATGTTATAGTAATAGGCAAAATAAGTGGCAAAGATCTTAAATCCGTACTAGAAACCAGCGCCAGAAAATTACCGAAACTAAGCGGCTCGTTCTTGCAGTCCAAAGGGCTAGAGTATTCTATAGATTTAAAAAAGGACCCTCAATTATTATCAGACGACAATACAAAAATCATAAAAGAAGGTAATAGGGTCTATAACATAAAAGTCAATGGTACCCCACTAAAAAATGATGAATACTACAAAGTAGCAATCAATGACTTCTTGCATTTTGGTGGCGATGGCTATTCTCAGCTAAAACACGTAAAAGTTATAAAAAAAACAAAAGACCATGTCCAAGATCTTATAATCGACTACATAAAGGTAAATTCGCCCATAATAATAGAAAATCCTGATAAAATAAATATTATAGACTAGTACCCTTTAAAAATTATTTAGATTAGTATACAATACAACTTGACGGATCGGCAAGTTATGATAATCTAAAACATAACTGAATAAAAAGGGTGATAATCACCATAAGAATGAATTCTTAAGAGGCTTGGGCTGAGGGAAATTATGAGAGTTTTTTCAACAATAGTTCCACTAATAGTAACAGGGATATTTTCTTACTGTGCTTTTTTTGGGGGCATATTCAAGCACTTTACACAACCAATAGATGTATCCAGAGATATATATAAAGAAGCAAAATATGACCAAGATAATAATGAATATATATCCGCATACTATAAATATAAAAACATATCAAAAGACTATATCGCTTACGATTTAGTACTGTTTCAGCAGGCAAAATGCGCCAGTGCAATAGAAGACGAACAAACTGCAATTAAAAAATTCAAAATAATTTTAAAAAAATTCCCAGACTCCAGAATCGCAAGTGAAACAAGTTATAACCTTGGCCAAGCCTACTTACGGTACGGCCAAAATGAAAATGCAAAAAACCAATTCCTAAAAACAATTCAAAATTACCCAAATACCAATTTTGCCAAAGGTAGCTACTACTACCTCGGTGAGATTTACGAGGATAAAAATAAAGAAAAAGCTTTTAAATATTGGATGAAATATATTACTTTAGTGCCTGACGGCAGATTTTCAGCTGATTCTATAAGAGGATTAAATTCTTTGGGCATAGGCTATGACGACAATCAAATGCTTTCAGTGGCTATAGCTTATTATTCTATAAAAGACTATGACAATGCTATTAAATACTTTAAAACCTTACCAATAGAAGATGCTTGGTTTTATTTGGGCAGAATTTATCAAAAGAAAAAAGATAAATCAAAAGCCCTATACTACTATGGGCAAGGCATAAAAAAGTACGAAAACCAATCACGCTTTAGAATGTACGATGCAATGCAAGCCTATGTTAGAATGAGCAGCTATAAAAAAGTATACTCTTGGTCAAAAGTTGCTGAGTACTCAAAAAAATATAAAGATTTTCCTCTATATAACAAGGCTGGTGTACTAAGTGACAAAAATCAAAAATATGAAATATACAATTCAATAGTCCAAAGTTATCCTGATAGTTTGTACGCCTCAGAATCTTTATGGAACGTTATTTGGTATAATTATACTAATAAAAAATACGATGAATCTTTAAAATTAGCGCATAAGCATTTAGAAAACTTCCAAAATACAAAAGCTACACCAAAAGTCATTTACTGGATTGGCAAGATTTATGAGAAAAAAAATGATATAAATAAAGCTGTAAGTTATTATAATAAGCTTTTAGATGACTACTCTGACAGCTATTATGCATTTAGAGCAAATGGGCGCTTGCTATTTCTACAAAATGGTACAGATCCAGGATGGCAAACTAACGTAGAGAATTCTCTAAAAACTCCTGGCAAAGATATGTCTATACCTTATACTTATGATGACTTGCTAACAAAATATGGTGAAAAGGCAGCTGAATTCTTTGTATTGAAAGACTACAATATTTTGCTTAAATATACAAATAAAGATCCGTTTATAGACAGCTGGACAAAGTACTATCTTGGACAATTATCAAAATCTATTGTTATAGCAAGAAATGCCCTTAAAAAAATGGTTCCAAGACCTGACGAAACAGACTCCAGGTGGAAGCTTGTTTATCCTATTCATTATGGCAACAAAATTAATCGTTATGCAAAAGCTAATAATCTAGATCCTTTAATAGTAATATCCTTGCTAAAAGAAGAAAGTTATTTTAATCCATTTGCGGTTAGCTCTTCCAATGCAAGGGGGCTTATGCAGCTATTGCCGGGTACAGCTAGAGACATTGCCAGGTGGAGAGGTTTTGGCTCGGTAAGAAGTGTACATTTATTTAACCCGGAGACAAATATTAAATTAGGCACTGCTTATTTAAGTTATTCAAAAAGAACCTTAAATAATAAGATGGTTTTGGGAGTTGCCGGCTACAATTGCGGTCCTGGAGCAGTTGAGCGATGGTTAAAGAAATATCCGACTGCTGACTTAGATGAGTTTATTGAATATATACCTTATGACCAGACAAGAAACTACGTCAAAAAAGTCTATAGAAGCTATTGGAACTATAAAAGAATATATTAACCATATATCAATAATATTGCGAGCTTAGTTGTTTAAATTTAAAGGCTTTTTATTTATATTGTTTACAGTTATATTAGGCTGGAGATGCTTAAGCTGTGAACAAATTAGATGTTTATTTATCTAAGCTAAAAAAAGTGAGTACAGCAATGAGGTCTTAAATTCAAAAAAAAGTTAAGGAAATTCAAAATACTGAAATTATTACAGGTACTAACAAGCCAGGATGCCGCTGATCAAGCTCAAGAAGAAATAATTATAAACTTGCAGGTTAATATCAGCCTACTAGAGTTGCCGTCTTCTGATGATGATCATTTTGACACGCTAAGTATAGATTATATTTGTGATCAGGATTTATCAACTTGTTAAGGAATCATCTTTAAATAAAATAACCGCCCTTTACTACAGAAAGGACGGTCATAATTCTTACTATAGCGAGAATTTTTATTCCTTAGCTTTAGTTTCTTTTTTTATAGCGTCTTGTACTTTTTTGAGTAACTCATCGCCTTTTAGCTGCATTTCGTCCATTACATCATTAGCTTTGCACTGTAGCTCTTTAATAGAATTCTCTGTGCTTTTACAAAGCTCTGTGGTATTATCAGAAATCATTTGACGAGTTTCTTCTCCAGACTTTGGCGCAAGAATAATACCAAGTAAGCCACCAACTGTTCCGCCGATTAAAAATCCTGCTAAAAATTTTGCTATAGACATGTAAAACTCCTTTCTTAACTTTTGCTAGAATTAAAGTAACATTTTAATCCTGCTTTAATGCCGTTTTTAATATGTAAAGTTATATCTTTGCCTTTATTTAATGCTTTTTGTGCAGATTTTGATATATTATCAAAACCCTTGTCAACTGATTGACTTACTGCATTAAATTTGGTCTCTGTACCACTTGCAATGTTATTTAAACTTTTTAATGCTGAATTTATTTCTTTTAGCGTTGGGCTAATTTCCTGCTGAATAGCTGTTAATAATGACTCAGCACTATTAACAAATCCTGATAAGTCAACAATAAGTTTAATAACAAACCCTGTAACAATAATAGCCATTATTGCTGAAGAATATATTAAAAAAGTTAAAGGTTGTTGCAAGTTTCCAGCTAATTCTTCCACTTTTTATCTCCTAAAAATTTTCATACTCTGCGCTATTTTCTTCTTTGCGCTTTGCTGCTGCCATTCTGCCTGCTTTTACGGCATCATTTAGTCTACTTATTTGTTTTTCAATGGTAAAACCCATTTTTTTTATCATATTTACACTTGCTATCTTAGTTTTAGCAATTTCATCACATTTTTTATTTGAATAAATATCTACTGTTTCTTTAATTTTTTCTCTAACTTCCTCACCGGACTTTGGTGCTGTTAGTACACCGATTGCTGCTCCTGCTAAAACTCCAAATATAATTCCTACACCGAACACTACAGCATTATCTGAATCTTTTGGCATTTTGTACCTCCGTAACTTTAAATAACCTTGCATATATTATTAATTATATATTACTTTACTCTTCTTTAATAAGCTTAATTATTTATATTTTCTGGTTGATATTGATTAATTGTTGATATTATTTTACTACGATGCTTCCAAGCATGAAAAAATAGCATAAATACCGTAATAGGCTTTTCTGAAGGGGAAGTTAAAATACAAAATTTCAACAAGTCTACAGAAAATTTACCTGATATAAACCCTAACTCTTGTGGTGAATAAGGTTTATTTTTATTATTGATTTTTTTGTTAAACTTTTTTAGCTCATACCTTACTTGCAGGGTTAAATCAGGAATTTTTTTATGCAGCTCTTTAAGTGCTATTGTATAATACTTTAGTGTATTAGATAATTTTGTTGTAAAGTATATAATTAATACAGTTAGTGTTAATTCTAAAAAGAAAATAAAAACAATTACTATTTCATTCATTAAGTATCATCCAAATTCTAAACTCTATATAATATAATAAATATAACTCAAAAATACTTTTCAGATTATTCAATCAAATTAAAGCTAATTAAGTAAACTAGACTCTGAAAGGAGTAATCTTAAATTGATTTGATGAGCAGTATAAATATTATTTTACAATATTTTTTTTAAATTTGGTAAGTTAAATAATACAATTTTAATATTAGTTTCAATTTTGTTACAATTAGGTAAGTATGAAAAATAAATTTAAAAAAATTAGTTCAATTCTAGCAACAAAGTTTACCAAGTCTGTCATTACAAGAATGAATGCTGGCGGGGGCACTAACCTGCCCGGCAGAATTGCACGTAAGATATATCCATCAATTTTGGGTGAATTGGTAGACCAAACAAAAAAAGACATAATCGTAGTAACAGGTACAAATGGCAAAACTACAACAGCTGGATTTATTTCTGGGATTTTAACAAGTGCTGATAGCACAGTAGCTCATAACAAAATGGGTGCAAACATGCTACCCGGTATCACTTGTGCAATTATCGATAATGCATCCTTAACCGGTAAAATGAATAAAGATTATACTCTTTTAGAAATTGATGAAGCCTACTGTACAAAGGCAGTTGATGAATTTACACCTGATTTATTTTTAGTGACCAATCTTTTTAGAGATCAACTGGACAGATATGGCGAGTTAGATACTACAGCTAAAAAAATAAGAGAAGCTATTGAAAAAATAGCAGTAAAAAAGCAACTAAAAGTTGTTCTAAATGCTGATGATCCTATTGTTGCCTTTATCTGTAAAGATGTTGATAACGTTGATACACTCTTTTATGGTTTTGAAAAAATACAATTTTTAAATCAAGAATCTAATATAACTGGATCAAAAGAAGTTGCTGCGTGTTCTTGTGGTTGTAAGCTTGAATATGAAAAAGTTTTTTATGGACATGTTGGCCATTATAGTTGTGGCTGTGGCAAACGTCGGCCTAAGCTTTCAGTTACTGCAAATGCTAGCATAGATATAAACCATACTGATTTAAATATATTTTCTGAAGAAACAGGTGAATTTAGTGCTAGGCTGAACATGCCTGGGCTTTATAATGCATATAATGCCCTTGGTGCAATTGCAGTAGCTATTGACCTTAAATTACCTACAGAAAAAATTATAGCAGGCCTAAGTAACTATAATACTATATTTGGCAGGGCAGAAACTAAGTTAATAAATGGGAAGACTTCTTTAATACAGTTAATAAAAAATCCAATAGGTGCTACAGAAGTATTAAGAACTGTTAGAGAAGATCAAAATGGCAAACTGTTGATTATCATCAATGATGACTATGCAGATGGTCGAGATGTTTCGTGGCTATGGGATGCTAACTTTGAGCTATTGAATAAATATAATAAACAAGTGGTTACTAGTGGCATTCGCGCAGGAGATATGGCTGTTCGGTTAAAATACGCCGGTATTCCTTCTGAAAATATTTATATAGAAGAAAACATCAAAAACTCTATAAAGCATTGCACTAATAATCTTGAGAATGATGAAAAGTTATATATTTTGCCAACTTATACTGCGCTATTATATTTACAAAAGCATTATAAGTAAGCTTAGGCAGCTGCTTTTGAATTGCCAATGAGTCTTTAATGTTTTATTCTTTAGTCGGTGGAGGTGGCGGCATAAATCGTGCTGAAGTATCAGAGGAAGGAGCGTTAGGTTTGGTTGGATTATTTTGATCGATGTTCACCCTTTTAAGATAATCTTGCGTATTTGTAGGTATATTGATATTTTGAAGCGCTAAATTAAACTTATTTATATCTGCGAGTGTATTTTGATCATTATTAATTTTTTCAGTTTGATCCGGTCTAGGTCCTTTTTTTTCTTTTTCTATACCTTTTTTAGCTTTGGTTTCTTCTTTAAATACAATATAGTCAAGGCCTTTATCACTAGATACACCATAATAGCTAAGAATTTCTGCTAATCCTGTCCCGCATGGAAATTTGTATAACCATTTTAGTGTATTTATATCTCTTTGTGTAGGTTTTATAATCCCATACTGATGAGGTACATACATCATATCTTCTTTGAAAGGACTATGATCAAGTCCTAAAGCATGTCCGGCTTCGTGTAATATTGTGTGATATACTTCATTTTTATCTTGATAGTTGGCATGTAATAATCCGTCTGATATTCCTATTTGTACTTCTGCGGAGAAAAATCTGCCTTGATTATCGTAGTGAAAATGACAGTGCCCTAGTGCATTTCTATCAACTCTTTTCCAGTCAAGATTTATATGTGAGCCTTTTAATGCATCTACAAATTTAAATTTAATTTTTCCGTTTGATATTTTTTCCCACTCTTTAAAGGCATCCATTGCCATTCTTTTATATGTATAGCTATCATTGCCTTGAGCTTTGTACCATCGGAATGGGGCAATATAAACAGACAGAGGAATACAATTGTCAGGCCATCTGACGATCATATCTTTTTTTAAACATTTATCCAGATAAGAAATGAGTTGCTTTGCCATGATTCTATATTTTTATAGTTAATATTAATCCACTTTCACTCAAGATACCTAATTTGATTATATCTTTAAAAGATCAATTTTTAAAGTTTTTTTATGGTAACTCGAAAATATTGTTACGAAGTAATTTTGGCCCATAATATTTTTATCTTGTAAAGAGTTGTTAATATTTTATTTAATATTATATAAGATTTTAGCAATTTAAATGATTACACTATTTATTATAATGGCAGAGCAAATTTTTAAAAAAATATTAAACAAAATAGATGATAAAATAACTTGCTATACTTCCAGACAAACTCCTCAGTATAAAATATACGTGAGGAATTTTTTTTATTCTTACAAATCAAATGCAAAATGGCTCTTATAAAATACAAGAACCATTTTCTTTTATAAAGTTTTTCTTTTTATAAGCAGGTTAACTTAAATAAGACAAAACAACATTAGCGACTTCAGGATCGCCTACAAATTCTTTTACATCTTGGGAATCTATACCTGCTTCAGCACCATATGCTGATATATTTGTAATTATTGACTGCAGTTCTCCATCGTTTAACATAGACTCTATTTCATTGAATACGTTTTCGTTTACTACATTCTTAACTGAGCTTATCAAATTGTCTGTTTGCTGCTCCTTTAGAGCTAAATCATTATAAAATTCTGTAAACTTTGTTTTATATTCACCAACATTAAATTTATCAAGCACTGCTATTTGTTGCTGACTAAAGGCTAAATTGTTATAAAATTCTCTAAATTTTTCTTTATATCCGTTAATATTCAATCCATCAAGAGTTGCGATTTTAGCTTTAACGTAATCTATTATACTGCTGTCGGCAACTATATTATTGCAATTTTTATCCCACTCATCAACAAGGACACAATTAGAATCATATTCTTTATAAGACTCTGTTTTTTTGTTGCCATGAGTATCGTAAGTCCAATAATATTCTTTTGAGTATCTAATACTTTCATTAGCATTGTATTCTGTCAAAAATTGACTTAACATATTACCGTTATTGTCATAGGTCCAATTATATTTAAATGAACAATAGACCTCTCCCTCAGGACTATAGCTTATGTAGGTATTACTCAGCTTGTTGCCGTCTGCGTCATAAGTCCATTCTTTTAAAAAAGAATAATCCTCAATACTGCCGCCAGCAGTATGTCTATTAGCACGATGAGTTATCAAATTGTTGTTAGAGTCATAGTACCAATACTGTGAACAAGAATACTCGACGCATCCATCTGCATCATATCTTTTATAAATATCAATTAACTTATTACAATTAGAATCATATTTTACTAATGTCTCAGTTATCTTATTGTTGTTATATGTAAAATCACTTTCACTGCAGATCTTAACATTTCCATCCTTGTCATAGATTGAGGATGTCCAATGTATTAATTTACCATTAGCATTATAGGTCCAGTTTTCTTTAGAGGTAATGTATAAATTTCCGTCAGCATCATAACTACAGCTTGTCCGACTTAGCTTATTACCATTAGAATCGTAAGTCCAGTTTCTTTCTTGATAATATGTAGAATCTGGAGTAGTAAAGGTATATTGCCAACTCAGTTCATTTCCATTACAGTCATAAGTCCAATTAACTTTTGTTGAATCTATGACACTACCATCTGTACTGTATTGTACTCTATACAAACTTAGCTTATTGCCATTACAGTCATAAGTCCAATTACTTTCTTGATTTAAAATACCATTCTCATATCTAATTTCTTTAGTCATTTGACCATTTTCATTAAATTCCCTGCAGTATTCAACGTTTTCTTCTTTTTCGTATTGCTTTGTGTTTAAAATTTCCATAAAAATTTTCCTTTTTACCTAAAAATAATATGTTTTTATTCCTTAATTTATACTGTTTTTTAAATTTTTTATTTAAAATAAAATCATAAAATATTACATAGGAGTTGAACTCCAGTAAGGCATAATAATAGCCATCATTGCAGGATCATCTGCAACTTCTTCTGCACTGCTGAATGTTATGCCTGTATCAGCCTCGTATGTTGCTATATCAGCAACTATTGACACTAAGTCACTATGAGTTAAGAAAGCCTCGTTTTCAGCTAACATAATTTGATCAATCTCTTTGCCCGGACTTGCATAGTTTTTAATGATAACCTGCTGATTAGGCTTGTAACGCATTATCAAATCTGGTCCTTCGGCAAGGAATGCAACGTCATCTTCCTCGATATTTAGACCTAACTCAATTAAATCAAAGTCGCTTGTGCTACCGGTATTATACAACGTATCTATACCGTCACTTTCATTAAATACATAAGTATCACTGCCGCCACTGTCTTTTATAACATCATTACCCTTGCCGGAATCAATATAGTCATCACCGGAGTAACTTGTAATACTATCATTACCGCCATGTCCATAAATATAATTATCTTGACTGTTACCATAAATAATATTATCCTGATAATTACCTACAGCAGTTTGTGCAGTGCCTGTTAAAACAAGTTTTTCCACATTTACAGGCATCGTGTAATTAGTTGAAGAATATACAACATCATAGCCGCCAGTTGCTTCTTCGATTACAAGGTCATACTTGTTATCAACATTATATACATCATCGCCTGACTCACCATACATAGTATCTTCTCCAGTGCCACCACTCAAGTAGTCATTGCCGTTACCGCCTCGAAGTTCATCGTTACCTGATTTACCATAAGCTTTATTATCACCGCCCGAAGTATCTATTATATTATCAGCGCTATTGCCTAAAATTGTATTATTTTGAGCATTACCAACACCATATATAGCAGAGCCTGTTAACTGAAGATTCTCTAAATTGCTAGATAGCGTGTAATCAACAGATGATGTTACTTCGTCAATGCCATTGTATTTCCATTCGACTACAAGGTCACCTACATTGTCAACTACATATCTATCATTTCCACCATGACCTATCATAGTATCGCTGCCGGTACCGCCATCTAAGTAGTCATCGTCAGAGCAACCCCAAAGAGAATCATTACCGCCGTAGCCCCACATTAAATCTTTACCGCCGCAACCGTGGATAAAGTTAGCAGTATCATTACCGAATAGTTTATTATCCATACTATTGCCCTTAGCAATTACAGCATCATCTTTTAAAACCAGCTTCTCAACATTAGGCGTAAGTGTATAATCAATGTATGAATAAACATTGTCGTAGCCTTGATTTTCATTTTCGGCTACATAATCTCCGCTATTGTCAACTATGTAGGTATCATTACCGCATCCGCCAGTCATTTCATCCGCGCCTGTACCACCGCTTAAGTAGTCATCTCCTGAACAGCCGTAAAGTATATCGTTAGATTCTTTACCGTATAATCTATCATCGCCGCCATAGCCAACTATGTAATCTGATGTGCTTGTACCTGTAAGAGTATCATTGTCACAAGTACCCGGAATAAAGTGTTCAGAAAATAGCATATCTTCAATCTGTGGAGAGCTTAGCGATGAGCCGTTATTAAATTCAAAGCTGTTTATTTTATATTCATTGCCCATAAACCAGTCAGAAAGATTTATTTGCCCTTTACAATTTTTTATCATCATCAAAAGATCATCCTGATCTCTGACTATTTTTAGATCTTGTTGTTGAATATTAGGGCCAAATACCAGCTTGTCGTAGCCGTTGGCTTCTTCAATCACATCGCATCCGTCACCTAAATTATACAGATAAGTATCATTACCTGAGCCACCTTGCAACAGGTCATTCCCCAGTCCTCCATTAAGTGTTTCATCAGAGTCAGCACCTATTAGTGTGTCATTACCAGGCTTACCGTCAAGTATATCATATACTACAGATGTGTAAGCATAATTATTGGTCCATTGCTCAACAATAACACCGCTTGAGTTATAGCGTGTATAAGCTTCACTTGTTTTGTTATTTTCAGAGTCATAAGTATAATTATACTCTTCTTTCCAGGTAGGATCTCCATTAGAATTGTAATATGTTTCTATCTTGCCCAACATATTACCCTCAGTGTCATAAGTCCAATTGGTTCCTTTTGAGCTTCTAACACTTCCGTTGGCATTATATTCTGTGTAAATTTTGCTCAGCATATTACCTTCAGCATCATAGGTCCAGTTGGTTCCTTCTGAACTTCTAACACTTCCGTTGGCACTATATTCTGTGTAAATTTTGCTCAGCATATTACCTTCAGCGTCATAGGTCCATAGTGTTTCTTCTGTCCCTCTGACACTTCCGCTGGCATTATATTCTGTGTAAATTTTGCTCAGCATATTACCTTCAGCGTCATAGGTCCAATTCGTTTCTTTTGAGCCTCTGACACTTCCGCTGGCATTATATTCTGTGTGAATTTCGCTCAGCATATTACCTTCAGCGTCATAGGTCCAAGTTATTACGGTAGTATAGATGATATTTCCATTGCTATAGTATCGTGTATACGTAGAGGTTAACATGTTTGAGTCGTCATCATAACAATTACATGTTTGACAGCTGTCTGTTGTCTGACAGTCACTGCTAAATGCTTTATTTAAACTGGTTAACAGATTACCTTGACCATCAAATGTATTATGCGCACTGGTTAATACATTTGAACTCTCGTCATAAGTATAAGCATACTCCCAATGATCTGTAATATTGCCATTAGCATCGTAACTTTTATAAACATGGCTTAATCTATTGCCACAAGTGTCATAGCTAAAGGTGTGTTCATCACTATGGATTATTTCTCCTGCTGCATTAAGCCTTTGACCTATATTGCTTAATGTGTTACCACAAGTGTCATATCTAAATGAGTTTTGGAACCAATAGCTGATGTGAGAGCCATTTTCGTATTCTTTCTTGGCATCTAAAATAATACGTTGATTGCAGTCAAACTCATAAATCTTTTCACTTTTATATACAATATCCCCACCTGAATTAAAATTTTGAAGTACAGAAGTCAAAAGATTACCTTTTGAGTCATAGGTATAATCAATAGATTGACTTAAAATACTGTTATCATACTTCTTTTCCTCAGTTTTTTGACCGTCATCGTTGTACTCTCTAAAATACTCAACGCTTCCTTGTTGTTCGTATTTTGTCAGTGCGTGTTTATCGCCTGTTAGCAGGTTATCATATTGATCGCCGTGTAATGTTGCCATAAAAACCTCCCTTTTTGCCTTACAATTTTATTAATGCTCGAGTCTATTATTTTCCTTTTAAGTAGTCAAAATATAAGTTGCCCAAAGAATAATATAATAGGTTAA
>JANQFW010000074.1 GCA_028277625.1 Candidatus Gastranaerophilales bacterium
GACAAAATCTTCTCGATCGAGAAGATTTTGTCCTGTTAAAAACTGTAATTAGTTTAATTTACGCCATTTCTGGATATAAATCTCTATTTGTATCATTCTCCCAAGAAGATAAACTTAGTAGCTCATTATCAACACCTAATTCACTAGAAACGCTTTCTCCATGTGGTGTTTGACAACCAGAAAATAAATTTTGTAATATATTTACATTGACCTGATTACTAAAATCAGCTTTTAAGTTATTCTGTGGTGCAAATAGACTTTTGTTGCTAGGAGCTTTTCTTACTATGGGGTTGCTTAGTACTGGTGTTTTACTAGCAGGCTTTTTGTTCGTGTTGATAGGTAATCTTTTAAATGCTTGATTAATATTGTTGTTGGCAACACACATCAGCTCTCTCCTCAATGTCTCTCTAATGTTGAAAATTAACTATATTATTTCTCTTCTATATATATAAAAACAAATATGTTTAAAAAATTGCTTATAAGAGATATTATTTCTATATTTTTTAGCAAAAGCCAGCCCTTCCCTAAGAGAAGGGCTGTATATAAATTAAACACGTTGCGAAAATAGACTAAGCGTTTTTGAACCAGACATCATCAACTTTATGTTGAGCGCCTTGGGTATCAGTATAAGATCCTAATTGCCTATGCTGTACATTGCCAGTGGCAGCTTGTTCTTTGTAACCTTGTGTATTAATAGATGCTACATCGCCAAGCGATTCAGGGTTAGTAACATTATTGCCACTAATCATACCTAATTGACCATTGCCAGTTGCTTGAAGAGCTTGATTAAGCTTTTGCACATCAACTTTGCCATTTGAATCTATTACTTTTTGTCCTGTAGCCTGTTGAGCACTAAGAGCAACTTTTTTAAGTGCTTCAAATCCATTTCTTGCATTAATAGCTTGATTAGTAAACGGATCTACTGTTTTATCTCCAAATACTTCAGTACCATCAATCTTGCCGTTTCCATTCCTGTCACCCATTGTGAGCATTTTGTCGCCACCCACAGCAGCACCATCAGCTCTGCCATCTCCATTATTATCAACACCAATACCATGTTGAGCACTAACTTTACCGTCTTTGTTTGTATCAAGTATTAATGGTGAACTTGTTTCAACATCTTTACCAGAAGCTTGTGATATTCCATGTTTATCAGTTGTAATAGTTGGATTTTTGCCAAGATCTAGTTGATTATTACCATCTGCTATTTTTACTGGCGCTTCATATTCTCCTGGTTTTTTCTGCTTATATAAGTGAGGTTTGCCATCTTTACCGTTAGCAATAAGGTACATTGGTTTTCCATCTGGTCCTTTACCTGTAAGATCGTTCTTTAAAGCATAGTCTTTTTCCGGACCACTAAGTTTATCTAATAAAGGACTATACCCTTTGTTGTTATTTGTAGGAGTTGTATTTGTTGAACCAGATCCATCTACTGCTCCTGTTGAGCCAGCACCACTTATAGGATTACCACCCAAACAAGAACATAATAAATTTATAATTATATTTATGTTAGATGTATTGCCAGAGCCTGATTGTGCTGGAGCTCCGCCTGTATTACTGCTCGCTGGTGCTGTGCTTGCTGGTGGTTTACTGCTGGTAGATTTAGGAGCATAATTATGATTGTGGTTGTGATTGTGATTATGAAAATGAACATGTGGATGGCTATGAAAATTTTTACGACGAGGTCCGGGTGTATGTTTATGGCCAACTCCATGGTTGTGACCGTGTGCATTATTATGCCCAACTAATTTTACACGTCCTTTATTTTTACCAACAATATTTTTAGTTATATTCTTCGTAACGTTTTTGTTGACGTTTTTATTTTTGCTAATATTTTTGTTAACAACTTTAGAGTTATTATTAATTTGGCTAAGATTATTCCCCCCAGTCTTTTTATTTACTTGTTTTGAGGGGAAACCCGTAGAAATATTAATGCCCATTTAGAACTCTCCTCTTCGTCTCTCTTTTTCTCTATTTAAAATTAAACTTAATTTCTCTCTTATCATTATTATTTATATATTCACTCAAAGCTTATATAACAATATAAAAACAATAGCCTAGTGCCTGATTAATAAATACTTTTACTGGTTTTCAATTTAGCTAGGCCACAACTAAAGTGTTGCTCCTGCTAATTAGAATTCTCCTTTTCGCCTGTCAGAAATATTGACATTTAAGTCAACATCCTTAGCTTAGCTATTTATTTTTTGTGTAACTTGTTTATATACTCTCTCTAAAACTGATCCAATCTATCTGTATAAAAACAAACAAACATAAAAAATTGCTAACAGTTCTAAAATTAAACAATAAATTTTATTTTCAAAAAAAATCCTCCTTATTAGGAGGTTTTTAGATAACTAATCATGCTATTCATTTTAATTCTATATATTATTTACACACTTAATGCTAATTTATCATTGTCTTAAGGCCTGTTTTAGGATCAAACTCTACACCGCTTGCAGCCTTATTAAAATCTAGTGGGCTATTAGTAGGCTGAGCATTTGTAGGTGTTGAGCTTAAAGGTTGTTTGCTAGTAGGTGCATCTTGCGCCGGACTACTTTTTTTACCTTGAAGTATACTAACTATCTGTTTTAATAATTTAATAATCATCTGACTAGGGGCAGCTGCTAACAATTCATTGCCTTGGGAAGATTTAGCGGGAAGAGCATTCTGCCCATTGACTATACTTTGATTTACATTAATTGGAGAATCGCCCGTACTATTAATAATACTTTGATTTATATTAGTTGGAGATCCACCATTACCATTGACTATACTCTGATTTACGTTAGTTGGAGAACCACCTGAATTCTTTATAGTTTGAACACTGCTGCCTTTTGGGGGAAATACACTTTTATCAACATTATTACCATCGTTATTTATACTTCTTGTTGTAGTTTTTCTGTAACTATGATAATAACTATAATTTTTTTCTTTTGTTTTTTTACACATAATACTCTCCTCAATGCTTTTATTCAGTCTTGGACTTATCTTGGTAATGATATTTAAGTGCTATGGTATACGCTGTACTGATTTGCAATTATTGATGTATGACTTTTACTCTCTACAAAAAATTTTTGATAGAAGTAAAGTATAAAAAACTTATACAACTCGTTTAACTAAACTCTGAATTACTCTTTTAAGTAATCAAAGTATTGTTTAAAAGTTAGTATAGATACTTTTTATTGTATTTTTTAAAATTATTTATTTTCTGGTAATGTTGAATTTGTAGTGCTAAATTAATACTAATCCTTAGTGATTAAAGTTATTTAATATGGTTTTAGAATTTATTTATTAATATGCTAATATTTATTATATCTCTCTAATGATTTTGGTAATACTTGCTTTTTTAAATTATATATATATAAAAACAAATAAATATGAAAAATTGCTATAAATTTTAATCTATCTATAATTTTTTATATTCAAAAAAAAGCCTCCTTAATAGGAGGACTTTAGATAACTAATCTTGCTAACTCTATTTGTTGTTTGATCGCTTGAAATTAATTTACAATCGTTTTAAGGCCTGATTTAGGGTCAAATTTCACACTGCTTGAATCCTTGTTCCAGTCGGACAATTTATTAATGTTTTGATTACTTGCAGGTGCACCTGCACTGTTAGCATTTGGAGTTTTTACTGGATTATTTGACGGTTGTTTGCTGGTAGGTGTATTTTTTGCAGGACTACCTTTTTTACCTTTAAGCAGGCTGATAATCTGCTTTAATAATTGAATAATAGTCTGAATATCCCCTGCGTCCTGGGTTTCTGCTTGATTAGCTTTTGCCGGAGAAGCAGATTTACTCTTACCATTTAGAATATTCTGAATGGAATTTATTATTCCACCGCCTTTGCCTTGACTTGAACTAGTCGGTGATGCTCCAGCACTTGGAGAGCCTGCTTCAGTTGATTTATCTGGAGAAACATATTTATTCTTAGCATTTAGAATATTTGGAGTGGAATTAACTGGCCCACCGCCCTTGCTAATAATATTACTTTGATTTGAATTTTTGCTATTAAGGTTAAAGTTGCTTTGTTTTGAATTGCCACTATTGCTGCCATTAATAATATTGCTCTGGTTTGAATTCTTACTATTGAGATTAAAATTACTCTGGTTTGACTTCATTGGTGACGGAAATACGTTTTTGTCACCTGAACCTTTCTCTGTGCTTGTTGGGGGTGCAGGTTGGGTAGTTTTCTGCAAGTTAAAGCCTTTGTCTTTTACTTGATTAAGCATAAATACTCTCCTCTATTCTATTATTCAATATATGGGGTAAACTCTCTGGTAATGTTAAAATTAGAGTGATTTTCTGATAATGCTATATCAGGTTATAATTTATTTATAACTTTTAGCCAATATCAAAACCTTTTGACACTAGGTAAAATTTGAGATACTTATATTGCTTTTTAGCTAAATTAAAGATTACTCTTTTCAATAACCAAAAAAATACTTATAAGTTTAGCTATAAATACATTTTTATTATTTCTTTGTGCTAATGTGCTTATTGCTCTCTCGCTAATTATGAGGTAGATATTAAATATAAGAATGTTATATATAAAAAAACAAATAAACTTAAAATATTGCCATGAATAATACTTTTAAAATTCAAAAAAATATAAAAAAACAGCAGTCTCAATGACTAATGACTACTGCTTTAGTTTTATTAACTTAATAATTTTTTTTATTCTGATTTTACCTGTTCACATAAGTAATCTTCATCTTGTTTTAAAGGTTCATTAGTTTTTTCACAGTGAATACCTTCACCAGAAGGGCCTTTGCTATTAAGGTATTCTTCTTTAAATTTATCTATATCATCTTTATTTAATTTATCTGCTTTTTTATTAGGCATTTTTTAGACTCCGCTGTTTATTTTTTAACCGGCTTAAATATGTTTATTTATTATAAAAGTTTTTAAAAATTAATCTATTATTATATTTACTCATAAATACTTTTCAGTTTATTTAATCCGGCTAACGCTAACGAAGTAAGGAGTAATCTAAAATTTAGTTTAGAACCAGTATAATATCCATAGAACGGATTATTAAATTTAACTTTGTTGTTTTATAATGAATTTTAGTGAGGTTATATTTAGTAGAGGAGAATATAAGATGTCAGACAACATGCTCGCAATGATTCCAAGAAGTGCAACAGAAGAGCTTCACGTGCAAATAAAAGAATACAAGGGAAAAAAATATGTAGATTTAAGAATCTATTACACTACTGATAACGGCGCAAACTGGAGCCCAACCAAAAAAGGTGTAACCGTATCACCAGAAAATCTCGAATTATTAAAAACAGCTTTGGAAAAAGCGCAAAAGGAATTTGAAGGCGAACCAGCTGAATAAGTATAATATTTGATTCTGTTTTTGTAATATGATTATGGTATGGAAGATAATTTTGTTCAAAAAAATAAATACGCACAGGTTATAGTTGATATAGCCGGGCTTGATACAAGAACATTCAGTTATCTAATGCCAGAAGAATTGCAAAATAATATACAAATTGGAATCCCCGTGCTAGTACCATTTGGAACTCACGGGGTTATTAATGCTTACGTGGTTGGATTTACTAACTACTTACCCGAGCATATCAAAGCAAAAAGTATATATGAGCTACTAGACAACAAGCCTTTATTTAATCTTGAATATTTGCAGTTTATTGAGTGGGTATCAAATTATTATTGTGCAAATTTGCCCACAGTACTATCTACGGCTTTGCCTTTGAGTTTTTATTCTAAGACTCAACGAGTTGTTTCTATCAATGACGATAAAAACTTAAATAACACCAAATTAAACAAGGTTCAGGGGCTTTTGTTAGAAATAATTAAAAATGCTAAAAATAATGAAATTACACAAGCCACCCTGCAAAGAAAAGCAAAAGTCCCGTCAGCCAGATTTTTTGAGAATTTACGCAAGCTTCAGCGCAGTAATATTATAAAAATAAATAGTCTTATCGAAGTAAAAAACCAAAAACACAAAACAGAAAAATACGTTAAACTACTAACCACCGACAACCTAAACAAACGCCAAGCCGAAGTTTTAGAGCTACTAGAAGCAAAGGGTGGCGAGCTTAAGCACAGTGAATTTGTAAAACTAGCTAAAACCACTCCTGCAACTTTAAAAAAACTACACGAAAGTAAAAACATTGAAATTTATGAGCGCGAAATTTACCGAAATCCCTTAAAAGTTTTTGAAACCAAAGAAAGGGAAGAATTTTTTACATTAAACCAATATCAACAAAGGGCTTATGAGTATATTGCAGAAGCTATTGAGCAAAATGACTCTAATCCGCAACTATTGTTTGGGGTAACAGGCTCAGGTAAAACAGAAGTGTATCTACATGCTATGAACAAAGCCATTGCTCAGGGCAAAACAGTTATGTTTTTAGTCCCGGAAATTGCTCTAGCCTCACAATTAGCCAAGAGAGTAACCGCAAGGTTCGGGGTGGATGTTGTTGCAATATGGCATAGTAACTTATCAGATGGTGAGCGTTTTGATGTTTGGGAAAAAATTAGAGAAGACAAGATAAAAATCGTAATCGGCGCCCGATCAGCTGTATTTGCACCGATTAAAAACATAGGTTTAATTGTTATAGACGAAGAGCACGAGTCCAGCTATAAACAAACATCACCAGTACCAAGGTACAATGCCAAAACACTTGCTGAAGAGCTAGCCAAACGAAGTGGTGCAGCGTTAGTCTTAGGCAGTGCAACCCCTGATGTTAATACTTACTATAAAGCTTCTAACACCAACAAAATCCTTTCATTGCCTGAACGAGCCGCCACTAGTCATAATCTACCGCGTGTGGTGATGGTTGATTTAAAACATGAGAGCAATAGATTCAATAAATCTATCTATTCTAAACAGCTACAAAATGCCATTAAAGAAAACCTTGAGGCCGGCAAGCAGTCTATTATACTTTTAAATAGGCGCGGATTTTCCACTTATACATTCTGCGAAGGCTGTGGTTACACAGCAGAGTGCAAAAAGTGTTCTATACCTTTAATTTTGCATAAAACTAATTCCAGGTTGCGTTGTCATTATTGCAATTATGAGCAGCCTGTATTTACGGCATGTCCTGAATGCGGTTCTGATGCTATTAGACATCAGGGTATGGGTACACAAAAAGCGGAAATGGAGTTTATGCAGCTTTTCCCCGAGGCTAAAGCTGCAAGAATAGACAGCGATGTAATGAGCAAAAAAGACGAGTATATCAAGGTTCTTGATAGTTTTACACGTGGTGATATTGATGTACTTATCGGCACGCAGATGATTGCCAAGGGTTTAGATATTCATAATGTAACCCTTGTGGGGGTGCTTTCTGCGGATTCTTTATTTAACATACCGGATTTTAGGGCAGAGGAGCGAGGTTTTCAATTATTAACCCAAGTCGCTGGTCGTGCGGGACGTGGTGATTTTAGGGGTAAGGTTTATTTTCAGACTTATATACCGGACTTTTTCACTTTGAACACTGCTAAGAACCAGGATTTTATTACTTTTTACAATGTGGAAGTACAAAAACGTTATGAGTTTGATTATCCACCGTTCAGCCAGATTATCAGGCTTATAATTTCTACTACTGAGGATATTAGGACGCAGAAGTTTGCCCTTGACGTTGCGTTTAGGTTGAACGAGCATACAAAAAAGTTTGGAATTGATGAAAAGTTAGAGGTCCTTGGACCTTCGCCGTGTATTATCGGCAAGATTAAGGGTGAGTATCGTTATCAGATAATTATTAAAAATCGACTCGGGGACAAGGGGCATTCTATGATTTCCAGTTATATTAAAGGGTTGAATGTGCCGCAGGATGTTAAGTTTTTGGTTGATGTTGATCCTTATGATATGCTTTGAGGCAGATATTTTACCATTTTAACAATAATTAAATTTATTATCGACTTATTTAAAGTTTATAAATATTTTTGTGTTATTCTATTTCTATAATTGAATTATAAAGTTGAATAGGAATAAATTTAATATATTTAGTGATATAACGACTAAGCTTTAAGGATGAAAAAGGTGTAGTATGACTCATAATATAAAAAAGATATTAGCCACAATTTGTATGCTACTAGTATTAACTGGTTGTACTGGAGTTAGAACTATAGATGTTGAATATCTTGATACTTATAAAGCTGCAAATATGTTTGTTGGATACAAGCCTAAAATTGCGGTTAATGAATTCTGGGATGAAAGAGAAAGAACAGACGCAGTAGGTGGAAGTCAATCTATGTATGGCTCAAATTTAGTCTCATTTAGGTCAAAAGAATCACCAGTAACCATAATAGAGAATGCAATAATTCAGCAATTAAAAAACTCAGGATTTGAAGTTATTAAAACTAGTGGATGGTGCTTAAATAAAGAAGCTATTCCAGAATACTTAAAAACCGATTATATATTAGGCGGTAAACTAAAAACTTTTTGGATAAAAACAAAGCCTGGAGCCTTTACTGCATCAGTTGAAGCTAGTGTACTCTTTGATATAATAATAGCTGATACAGAAAATAAAAAAATACTATGGGCAGGGCAGTTTAAAAATAATAGAGTTAAAGAAAAAGTTCTCCTAACTAATAGGAGCATAGAAGAACCTATTAATGAAGCTCTTACTGACTCTATAAATAAAATTTTTCAAAACAGAGATATAATTCGAGTTTTTATGCATAGCAATAAGCATCAAAAATATAATAAAAAAAACTTGTTATAAACAAAAAGAAAGACATATTATAAAGCAGCAAACGCTGCTAGGACTAGGAATCCTTTAATCATTTCCCGAGAGATACGACTCAAAATCGATTTTTCTCGGAAGGAGGTGAGTAGGATGGAGTTACAACTCGTTGCAAGCAATGAAGAGCTAATAATTCTATTAATCTTTTTTCTTGTATTAAATCGAAAAAACGAGCTAGCTAAAATACTAACTCGTTTTATAAAATAATTCCATTTAAGAAACTAAGGATTCTGAAATGGGTGTTGACGCACCCCTGTCCTTATTTTTATATTTTATCATATTTAACACAAAATTAAAGAGCTGAACTAATCAAAATTTACTTATTTCAATTTTAATCTTTATTATCATGTTATAATTCAATTTGAGATAAGGACTAGGAATCCTTAATCATTCCCCGAGGGATACGACTTAAAATCTATCTTTCTCGAAGGGAGGTGAGCCAGATGAAGATTAGTTTTGTTGCTAACAAATCAGAATTAAAACTGATTATAATGCTGTTAACAATTTTGTTTTTGTTAAATAACAAAGAACTAATACCGCTAGTATTAGTTCTAATAAACAAAATCTAAATCTATAAGGATTCTGAAAAGGGTGTTGACGCACCCCTGTCCTTATTTTTTTATTTTATCATATTTTATGCAAAATTAAAGATCTATAATTAGCAAAATTTACCTAGTTTAATTTTAATCTTTATTATTATTATGTTGTAATCCAATTTAAGATAAGGACTAGGAATCCTTTAACCCTTTGGGCTTCTGTGGTTGCTTTTTTCTAAAAACTTGGCTTACTGTATCAGTTATACTAGAGAGTGTATCACTTAATGGCGCTAATTGAGACATTAGAGTATCAAACTGTTCCTTTGCTGTAGACATGCTATTATTTATTGAATCTAATTTTTCACTAAACTTTGTTAGGTAATGTAATGATTCTTGATTAAATTTTTTACCACTTTTCGCATCTTCAGTTAATCTGGAGACGCCGTTACCTAATGAGCATAGTATAGGATCAAGGTAACTCAGACTACGTTTTAATAAGCTTAGACTATCTTCTACTGTTGCAACTTCTAAGTTGAAGTCCTTTAGCTGTGTTATTGATGCTTGTTCCAATCTATTCTTTTTGTGCGTATGATGCGGCCTACCATGCTCTTTAAAAGAGGAGTCCTTTTTTTTATATTGTTTAAAACTTATTTTTTTACCTTGTCCTCTACAGCCGATTCCTGATATTTTCATATTGTCTTCCTTTCAGACCGGCAGAGAGCTGAGCTTGTATATTACGCCATTGTCTTCTATTTTGCTTTTTATATAATTATAATACTTAGCATCTGGTTTTTTATTATCTTTAGTATAGGCTAAATATACTTGTATAATTGGTTTTTCGTTATTACAATCAGTGTTAAGAAGATCTATAGAGTTAGAAAGTAGCTCAGAGTTAGTAAGATTATAAAGTATAATATTACCATTAATTTGTGCGCCATTATGGATTGTAAGCTTAGCATCTGGATTTTCATTATCAGGCCCTAAATATATATTTTTTTCAAGAGTTGTATCTTTTCCTAAAACTATTTGGTTAGCAGTAATCGTACCGGCAGATGACTCTTGAGCTAGTGAAACTTTTTTAGCTTTAATTTGATCTGCATAGGCTGCACCTTCTAAATTAACAGACTTTCCGTTTACTTCAGCAGCTTGAGTATAACCACTTAATTTTATATCATTAGGGGCTGTTAAAAGTCTAAAAAGTCCATTATCCAGTTCTAAAGATCCATCTCCCTTTATATCTTTTTTGCCATCGATTGTTTCAGTAATCCTCGTAGTATTTTCTAAACTTTGCATATTTTTAGTTAATTCAGTTAGTTTATTCCCTATTAATTCTTTCAACCCTTGTAGATCAGCGATTGCATTTTGTACACTATAGGTTTTTTCAGTAGGCTGCTGTTCCTTCCCTTTAAATGACGTGCTTTTTCCTTGCTGTTGTGAATTTTCTTTTTTTTTAATACCTGTTTTGTTGTACAGTTTATAGCTGATTCCTGACATTTTCATATTCATATTTAGTTTTTTCCTTCTCCAATTAATAGCCAACTTAAATATCAAAGCATATGGGTAAATTTAAATTTTTGCTTAAGCAATAAATTAAATAAAAAATTAACAATAATATTTTATTTTAAAAGTTTTAAAAAAGCCAGAAGTTCCCATTAAATTATCTTTTCGCCCACCTTATAGATAATTCGTGAAGAGGATTGATATAAATTTTTGTAAAATTTGAAATCCTTTTAAAATATTTATATTATAAATAATCTTTATGATTATATAGTCAAATATTGTATCAAATTATCTAAATATATAGTACTATTTATTTAAAAAAGTTATAAAAACCCTGAGGGGGTTTTAATTAATAGGTATCTTTTTATATATTAGCAATTGTGGTTTAATTAAAATAGATAAAATATTCAATATCAAATGCAAAAACTTTGAATTTCAATATTTGGGAATATGCGATTGGTAATTAGTTTTATAAACAATAAGAAAAAATAAATATTTCAATTATTAGCTTTAAACTAATTTAAAATAAAAGAATAGTTCATAACTCATATAAAGAAGTATAAAAATCTATAAATAACATAAAAAGGGGGAACTGCACGGCATGTTCGTGCAGATCTTAAGCGGGATCAGAGGTCTCCGCTTTTTTTTTGTACATAAAATAAGTCTACCTTAAGGTCGAATAGACATATTCATAATTAATGCAAAAATAATATGGTCTTTAATATGAGTTGAAAGAACTAAGGCTCAATTAAATTATGAAATTTAATTTTAAAAGAATATTTGATCCCACCGTTAATTTTATTAATAGTCTAAAATTCTATCAAAAATTTGGTATAACAATATCTTTAGTGATGATTTTATTTGTAATAACTGTTTATCTTTTATTTAGCGAGATAAATAAATGGATTGCGTTTACAGATAAAGAATACGTCGGTGTCGAATACATTATGGCAATAAATTATTTAATTAAAGATATACAAGAACATAGAGGATTAGCTAATGCTTATCTTAGCGGATTAACCGTATTTAGCCAAGAATTAATAAACAAAGAAAACGATATCAAAAAGAGTATTCAAAAAGTTGATGATATAGAATATAAGCAGAAAGAATTTTTAACAAACAACCCCAAATGGTCAAATATAAAAGTAAGAATTTTAGACCTTAAGAAAATTAAACTCCTTGTCCCACCCAAAGAAAGCTTTAAACAACATACAAGTGTAATAAAAAAACTTTTAACTCTTGTAAAAGACATAGGTGATGAGTCGAACTTGATACTAGACCCTGCATTAGATACGTACTACTTAGCTGATTCTATACTTCATAAGGTACCAATATTAAATGAAGAAATGGCTCAAATAAGAGGCAGAAATCTTGGCATAATAGAAAAACAGTATGGAAGGTTAGAAGAGCAAAAGGCAATACTAAGCGATTTGCCAATAATAATGTTGATGTTAGACCAGGTAAACAGTAATTATCTCAAGGCTTCACAAAAAAATCAGCTGATTAAAAAAAAATTAAATAACAAAATAAACAAAACCAATGCAAATACAAAAGAGTTTATCAATTTAATAAGCACTCATTTGCTTACAGAAAAATTTTCAAAAGTTGACCCTCAAAACGCATTTAAACAATTGTCAATAGCTATAAATGGCAATTATGAAATGCTTTTTGAAATGTCAATGTTGTTAAAAACACTTTTTTCTGACAGAATTAATGACTACAATTCTGTAAAATACTTTATAACAATAATAACTGGCATAATTTTTTTAATTATAGCTTATTTGTATGTGGGCTTTTTCATCTCAATAAAAGATTCTTTTAAAAAACTTAAAGACGCATCTAATAAAATAGCAAAAGGTGAATTTACTACCAGAGTAAATTTGCATACAAAAGATGAATTAAATGAATTAGGCTGGAACTTAAACATAATGGCCGAAAAACTGCAAGAATTATTCAGAAAAGAAACTATTATCAAAGAAGTTTTAATGGACATAAGCCAGTTCGAAACTCAGAGTGACTTATATACCTTTGTGCTAGAAAGAGCGATCGCAGCCTATAACGCAAATAGAATTATGTATTTACATTATAATACTTATAAAGATTTAGTGGTGTCTAATGAAGTTATCAAAAATGGTCACTATGAGCCGTTAATTGACCAGACAATTTTCAGTTCTGAATATATAGCCAAATGTTTTAAAGAAAAAATGGAAGATGTCTGCATTGTAAACGATGTAGACAAAGATATTCTTGATGAAAAAATAAAAAATAAATTATTAGCTCATAATATTAAATCATTTATTATCTACCCAATTACAGTTCAATATCCATCCATCAAAAGTAAAGATATACTTGGCTTTACAATGATTACTTCTGGTAGCACAAGAGTTTGGCAGGAACATGAAGCCGAATTTTTTAAGATTCTTAATGACGCAATTTCAATAATTTATGTTGAAATAATCGATAAGAAAAAAAGAGAAGAAATGAAATCAACTTTTATTGCGACTCTTACTCACGATTTGAGAAGCCCTATTAATGCAGAGCAAAAAGCACTTGAATACATACTTTCCAGAAATTCAAGTACTACTTTAAGCAACTACTTAGAATATTTAACAGATATGTATAATACAAATGAAGAACTATTAAGGATTGTAGATAATATTCTCACAATTTATCATTATGAGTCGGGTAAACTGGAATTGAAAACAAAGCCGGAAGATATTAAGCAAATTTTAAATACAGCTGTTAAATCAACTGATTTCTTGGCTAAAAGTGAAGAATCCGAGATAATTATCAATATACCTGATACATTGCCGGAGATTTATATTAATTCTGATGCTATTTACAGGGTTATTATAAATCTACTAAGTAATTCTATTAAACACAATAAAAAAGGAACAAGCATAAAGCTTGCGGCCAAAAAAGCAGGCGATGAAATTCAAATTTCTGTGTCTGATAATGGCAGGGGGATTCCTGAGCAGGAGCGACAGCATATATTCCAGCGTTTTCCTACGGCAAAAAGGGCAATAGGCACAGGCTTAGGGTTGTATATTTCAAAAGTTATTATAGAGCAGCACAAAGGCCGAATATGGTTTGATACCATAGTTGGCAAGGGCACAACTTTTTATTTTACACTGCCTTTAGTCTAATTAACTGTAAAATTCACTTAGAGGCTGTCTGAAAAGTATTAAAAAATAGGTAAAAATATTGTTAGGAATGTAACAAAGGAGAAAAGTCTATGTCAGCAAATTACCCTAGCAATT
>JANQFW010000132.1 GCA_028277625.1 Candidatus Gastranaerophilales bacterium
TACTAAACAGGGGATTGATGGTATTATTCATTTAAGTCCGTTTACTTGTATGCCGGAAATTATGTCTCAAAACATATTTCCTGCAATGAGACAGGATGGAGCACTTCCTATACTGGCTCTTGTTCTTGATGAACAAACAGGTAGAGCAGGCTTTGTTACGAGATTGGAAGCGTTTGTTGATTTAATGAGGAGGCGAAAAAGACAAGTAAGTCTTGCTCAATAGTCACAACATAGGTTATGAAACAAAGGGAGGTATTAATACCTCCCTTTTAACGTTCTTTCAATTTGTCTTTTAACGTCTTTTTTAGCGGTAGACTCTCTCTTGTCATGAAGTTTTTTACCTTTAGCCAGGCCAATTTGAACTTTTGCCCATCCTTTAGAAAAATATATTTTTAAAGGGACTATTGTATAATCTTCTTGTTTTATTTTATTGGTTATCTTTATTATTTCTTGTTTTGTTAAAAGAAGTTTTCTTTTCCTCTCTGGTTCATGGTTATAGCGGTTGCCCATTTCGTAGGGGCTTATATGCATGCTATGTAACCATACTTCACCCTTTTCTATTTTTGCAAAGCTATCTTTTAAATTTGCCTTACCAGCTCTTATAGATTTTATTTCAGTTCCGGTCAATACAATTCCTGCATCATACTTTTCAAATATATTAAAATTATGATAGGCTTTTTTGTTGTTAAGTACCATTGCGCTTTTACTCATTTCACACCATTTTTTTCTAAATAAAATTTTTTCCGTTGAACTACATAAATTATAATATATAATAAAAATTAAGGGGTTTTCAATGAAAGGATATTATCTGCGTGTCGAAACTAATAAATTGTAAAAATTGTGGTATTTTATTTAAAAAAACCTTTAGAAATATCTGTAAGGAATGTTGGCATAAAGAAAATGAAGTTATAGAAAAAATAATACAGCATGTGCAGGCAGTAAAAGGGGATGAAATATCATTAGAATCTATTGGCGAAGCACTTAATCTATCTTTTTCAGATGTAGACGGACTGTACAGAAATGGACGGCTAACTGCTATAGTCAGTAGGATTAGCGTAAAATGTAAAATTTGTAAAACCTCATTAAATGCGGACAATACGGTTGGATACTTTTGTAGCAAATGCGCTAATACAATTGTAGATCCAGAGAGTAGAATACTTAACAATGAAGTTAAGATTGATAAAAATATACCTCTTAAAAAGTTTCATAAAAACGTTATGCACACTAGTCGAAAAGAGGATGAAAAAAAGAAGCATGGTTATAAAAAAGATTATGAATAAAGAATTTTAAACAAAGTTATTATTTTGAATATAAATACTGCTTATGGTACGATTAAATAGGATCAAGATATCATAATTAGTTTGTATTTGAAAAAACTAGACTAGAAAAGGGATAAAAATTGAGTCAACAATCAGTTTTTGATAGTGGAAATATAGTTCCAATAAATATCAGGGATGAGATGAAGCGTTCTTATATTGATTATGCAATGTCTGTCATTGTAGGAAGAGCGCTGCCTGATGTAAGAGATGGCTTAAAGCCTGTTCATCGTCGAATTTTATTTGCAATGAATGAACTTGGGATGACACCTGATAAGCCATATAAAAAATGCGCTCGTATTGTGGGTGAAGTACTTGGTAAGTATCACCCACACGGTGATACAGCAGTGTATGATGCTCTTGTTAGAATGGCACAAGACTTTTCTACTCGTTACCAAACAATAGACGGGCATGGTAATTTTGGTAGTGTAGATGGTGATAGTGCTGCTGCTATGAGGTACACAGAGGCTAGAATGAGAAAAGTCACTACCTCTATGCTGGCAGATATTGACGCTGAGACCGTTGATTTTACACCAAATTTTGACGGTAGTTTGGAAGAGCCTGAAGTTCTACCAGTGCGTATGCCTATGCTTTTATTAAATGGCAGTAGTGGTATTGCTGTAGGAATGGCAACTAATATACCTCCTCACAACTTAAATGAGGTTGTGGATGGGCTTATATCTCTTATTGACAAGCCTGAATCTACAACTAAAGATTTAATGTATTATATAAAAGGACCTGATTTCCCAACATCTGCTACTATTATGGGTATGGATGGAATTAAATCTGCTTATGAAACAGGTCGCGGCAGTGTTGTGATGCGAGCTGTCTGCAATATAGAAGAAATTAGTGCAGGTCCTGGCAGACACGATAGAATGGCAATAATCATATCAGAATTGCCGTATCAGGTTAATAAAGCTAATTTAATCGAAAAAATTGCTGACCTGGTAAAAGACAAAAAAATAGAAGGTATTAGTGATATAAGGGATGAATCCGACAGGGACGGAATGAGGGTTGTTATTGAACTAAAAAGAGATTCAAAGCCCGATATAGTTCAGAATAACCTATATAAGCAAACTCAAATGCAAACAACATTTGGGGTAAACATGCTTGCTCTTGTTGGTAAACAGCCTAGACTTCTTAATTTATACGAAGTTTTAAGTGAGTTTGTTGAACATAGAGTTGAAATTGTAACAAGAAGAACAGAGTTTGAGCTAAAAAAAGCTATTGCCAGAGCTCATATTTTGGCTGGTTTAATTATAGCGCTGGGTAATCTTGATGCAGTTATTGAAACAATTAAAACTTCTCAGTCTACAGAAATTGCAAGAAGTGCATTGATTAGCAAATTTGGTCTTGATGTAGATCAGACCAATGCTATTCTGGAAATGCAATTAAGACGCTTAACCGGATTAGAGCAAGAGAAAATTAATGCAGAATACCAGCACTTGAAGGAAAAAATAGAAGAATATAGAGCTATCTTAGCGGATAGAAATAAAGTTCTTACTATTATCAAGGAAGAGCTGCTAGAGGATAAAGAAAGATTTGGTGATGAGAGAAGGACTCAAATTATTCCTCACCAAAATGAATTAAGTGTAGCTGATTTAACTCCAAATATTCCGATGGCTGTATTTATTACAAATCAAGGCTATATTAAAAGGATAGCTCTTGATACTTTTGAAAGGCAAAATAGAGCAACCAGAGGAAAAGGAGCTATTAAGACAAAAGAAGATGATGATGTTCAACATTTCTTTACAGCGACAATGCATAATAAGGTTCTTTTCTTTAGTAATAAAGGTGTTGGTTTTAGCTTAAATGTGTATGACTTTCCTGAAGGTGGAAGAAATGCACGTGGTTTACCTATAATAAACCTGCTTTCTATCACTCAGGAAGAATCAATTACAGCTGTTATACCAGTTAAAGAATTTTTAGACGATAAATACTTAATTATGTTAACTAAAAAAGGTTACATAAAGAAAATAAAGTTAAGTAATTTTGAGTCAATCCGAAGAAACGGTATAATATCCATTGGTTTGGACGATAGTGATACATTAGGCTGGGTAAAGCTAGCTAATGATGATGATGAAATTATTATTGGAACAAGCCATGGCATGTCAATTAAGTTTCCTGTAAGCGATTTAAGGCCACTTGGAAGAAGTGCCAGAGGAGTAACTTCAATTAAGCTTAAAATGGATGATTCTATTGTAGGCTTTGATATTGTCCCTAAGGATTATACAGCTGAATTACTAATTATTACAACTGACGGATATGGAAAGAGAACTTCTATAGCTGAGTTTAGGCCTCAAAATAGAGGTGGTATAGGTTTAATTGCAACTAAATTTAAAAATCAGTCAAGTAGAGTCGCTTCTATTAATATTATTGCAGAAGATGAAGAAGTAATGATAGCAACAGCACAAGGTGTTGTTACCAGGCAAAGTGTTGCGAATATTGCAAAACAAGGTCGACCTGCAACAGGTGTTCGTATTCAATCATTAGATGAAAAGGATTACGTTGCAAGCGTAAATAAAGTTATTAATTCTAATACTATTGATATTGATATTCAGGAAGAACTTCAAGATGCTACTCAGCATGAGATTTAAGAAGAAACTCCTAATAGTTAAATTATACCTAAATTAGAACAAGCCATCCTCTATTATTTAATGAAGGATGGCTTTTCTACATTAATTAAAAGAGTAATCTTGAATTTAATTGATGAGCTATAGAATATTAATCAATTTTTATTATATTTTGGTTTTTATATATATACGACTCATTAATAGAGTTAGTACAAACCTCATCAATCTATACCAAATAAACTATAGTAAAAAAAAGAATAAAACCCTAAAATTTAAATTGTATTAAAATTTTGCAATGAGGTACTTAATTTTATGGTCTGGGAGTTAAAAAGAGATTTAATTCTATCAGATGATGATGTTAATTTTGAAGGCTCTTTAGAAAAAAATCTTGCTAAAATATCAACACGAGAAATAGAGAACCTAAGTAACAGAATTCATTTTTATATGGCGCATTTTAAAATAATGTCTGATAATTCTGAAGATGTTGACAATAACTGTAAAGATAAACAAATAAAACGGTTAGAAAAAATAAAAAATATCTTGGAAAATGAAATAGAACAAAGAAAGAACAAAATTCACCTCTAAGCTGAGGTGAATTTTAGTATGTATTGTTAATAGAACCCTATTTATTACGCACTTACCAAATTTTCTTTTATTCTTTTAATACAAATATTTTTACTATAATGCCATTCACGCGCTGTTATACGAATAACCTTCCAGCCACAACGTTCCATTAAGTCTTGTTTATGAACATTGGGATAAATGTTATTTGTTTGCTTGATGCTATTATCATTTATTCCATCGAATTCAATTATTATGGCATTTTTATTATTATGTATTAACATATCAGCGTTTAAGCCTGCTGTTTCAAAGTTAGGAATAACGATTAAGCCTTCTTCTTGGCAAAGGTCTGCTATTTCTTTTTCTATATGGTTATTATAAGAATAATCTTCTTCTGGTATAGCTTCTTGCTGCTCTATAGACTTAATATACTCTAAATAATTTCTCAATAAGCCACGGAATAAAGAATTGGATTCTCTTGAAACAAAGCATATAAGGTTTTCTCTAGCCCTTGTTATTGCTACATTGAACAAGTTAGGCTTTTGAGCAAAAGTTAAACTTTGATGATGGCTATTCTCAGCAAGAGTAAAAGATAATAAGATAATATCTTTTTCATCACCCTGAAATGTGTGAGCGGTTCCTATTTCAATTTTATGTCTTTTTATGACATCTCCAGTTAAAACTTGATTTACTGCTTTTTTAATAAGCTCTACTTGGCCTCTAAATGGAGAGATAATTCCAATGGTTTGTTTTATATTATTCTGTTTATTTTGCTCAATAAGCTCGAGCAGCTTTTTCATTATGCTTTCTACTTCAGCCATGTTTCTGGTGCTGTCAAGGTCTACTTTTGCTTCCTTTATGATATTTAGCTCGACGTTTTTATCTTTAAAGGGCAAGTTTTTTTTCATTACTCTGATTCTATTACCGTAAAATTCTTTATTACTAAATCCTATAATCTCTTTGGGGCTTCTGTAATGCTCATCTAGGAGTATTTGACTTGATGAATAAAAATTAGCCAAATCAAATACTGAATTTGTCCTAAACCTCCACATCAACTGATATCTGTCGGGTATATCGTATTGGCTTAAGAACGACTGTTCTTTTGCTTTTTCTAAAAACGACATATGTGCAAGTTGTTTATCATCACCGACAATTACAGCTTTTTTAGCTCTAAACATTGCAGGAAAGCAACTTGCTATATCACATTGAGAAGCTTCGTCTATAATAACAACATCAAAAATACCTGGCTTTAGTGGTAATGATTCTGACAATGCATAAGTGGTAACAGCCCAACATGGAAACGCTTCTAGTAATGGTTCAAAATCTTCTTCGTGTAATAATCTGTTTTGTAGGTTTTTTTTTCTTTCCATCAGGGTTTTACAATGAATCATCAGCCTTTGGCGTTTGAACTGATCTCTTATTAATGACTTTAGAACTTCTCGCCTTTTATTTTTGAGTACAGATATAGCTAATAAGCGCTCTTGTTTTTTTAAGTCATTTACTTCTTTTAAAGATTCTTGCAAGTTACCTTTTTTATTGATAAAGACTTCTTTTTTTCTTAAGTTATTATATAATTCCTGCTTTACCAGGTCATTATCTAGTCTTGCAAGATTGCCTTCTGTGGGTTTTAAATTTTTTAATTTTAATTTATTCATTAATATTTTAAATTTGATGTTTTTATTTAATGAATCTAGAAAAGTGGTTTTATCGCTTAACGAGTGAATCTTTTCAAGAAGCTGTTTGTTTTTTTGTATCTCCTCAAGTGTTAAATCTTGTTGTATTATCTCTTCTTGGTTATTTTGCTCTAAAAAGTTTTGATATTTTTCATTTATATCAAACCATTCTTCTTCACTATTAATGATTTCTTCACAATTTATCTTTAGATTATCTATTTTATTTTTTATATCTTCTAAATCCTGTATTTCTGTTAATAAAGAATTTTCAAAGCCAGTATCCAGGTCAACTTTATTGCTTAATAAGTCTTGTAGCTGAAAATATAATTTTTTTTGATAATCACCTTTGCCTGCTCTTAAGCACAAAAATGGTGCACCGAATCTATTTAATCTCTCGCCAATTACATCTACAGCTTTATCCATTCGTGAGACAACCAGAACTTTTTTATCATTGGCTATTAAGTGAAAGATTAAGTTTACAATGGTTTGAGTTTTACCGGTGCCTGGTGGGCCAAAAACAGATACTAGATCATTTGTTTGGATAGCTTTTAATACATCCTCTTGGCAGTCACTAAGTTGAAGCGGCACAATGGGAAAGAAATTTTTTAATTCTTTTTCATTATTATCAAATTCTATATGGGCTTTGTCTTTAAGCTTTTTGCTGTTTACAAATTCTTCTTGAATAGTGTTTAAACTGGTTTCTCTAAACATGCCAGCGGGTTTTTCTGACATTTGAGTTAATTCATGTAGTACACCAGCGGTTGGGCTTGGTCTTTTGGTTAAAATCACAGCAGAAGAGTCTGTTAATTTTAGTGGTGCATGTATAAATCTTTTTTCTTCTGTAGGTTCTGTGGATTGTAAGTAGCTTCTGTATAGAGTTTCTGATAGTTTTTGCTCAGAATCATCATCTATTTCACTATTCACTTCAGTTTCTTCAGCTAGCGCTTCTTCTGAAGTATTTTTTTCTTTATTTTTCTCTTTTTCATCCTGTTCCTCAGGGTTCTCTTGATTGTTATCTATAGTTATATTTTCTATATTTAGCCCTGGGACTATTGATTTTAAAGTGGTTAAAAATATTTGAAGCTTATCTTCTGTAAGTGGCAGCTCTGGCACTGCATCGATTAAACCTTCAAAAAGGTGCTCTATTTCATCTTCATCATCAGATTTTATTATAGAGGCTAATGCTCCGGTGTTTAGTGATAAAGTATCATCTGTTAGCGAGCATATTATGTGTTTACCTTTTCTTTCTAGCTTGCAGGGTATATATAAAAGTGGTGTTAAAAATTCTGTTGCATTTTTGGCATTAGATGTTTTGCCTTCTAGAAACATATAGCCGTAAATTAGATAGCGGTCTTTTTTTGCGGTTTCTGACTGAAGCAACATTTCTGTTATTTTACTATTGGTCCCCTCTATCTCCAGCATTCCGCTTTCATTTGATAAAATAGTTTTTTCTTCTTGTAGAAAGTCCCATTTGTTATCTTTTTCTTGCTTTAAGTTTCTAAAGGTAGAAGATTTAACCTCTTCTCTTACACAGTCGTGCAAATAAAGACTTAGTTTTCTTATAAAACTGTTACCAAACGCGGAACTTAATACTTTTGTTGCTTCTTGAAGCATTTATATCCTCTCCATAATCCATTTAATTTTTTCTTTAAAAGTTTTTCGCTTATAATAATATACCACTTTTCAATGATAATTAATAAATAAACTCTTTAAAAAAAATTAATGCAATCAAATTATATTTTTTTTAAATTTTCAGACGTTTTATATATTTAAGAGTAATCTGAAAGTTAATTGATTAGTAGTTATAATATTACTATCTATAATCTCTACAGAACAGACGTAAAGAAACGAAACAACAAAAACAAAAGAAAAGGTTTTCCCTATAAATGGCTGATGAAGATAAGCAGTTTGAAGCCACACCCCAAAAATTGCAGCAGGCAAGAAAAAAGGGACAGGTGGTAAAAAGTAAAGATTTATCTATGGCATTATCGATGATGGTAATGTTTGTGTTAATTGCAAACTTAGCACCTATGATATGGGAACAATTTTCTACACTGTTTGTTTTGCTCTATGAACAGATTCCAAACAAAGAAATTGGCAAAATAGGTTTGAGCTATATATTATTTATTGCTTTTGTTCCAACAATAATAATATTAGTACCGGTTTTATTTGTCGCTTTTCTTCTTGGAATAATAGGTGATCTTATGCAAGTAGGTCCACTTATTACTACTGAACCGATAATGCCAAAATTTGACAAATTGAACCCGGTTTCCGGCTTTAAAAATATGTTTTTCTCTATAAAAACTTATTTTGAGCTAGTTAAAAACATTATTAAGGTGGTTGTTCTTGGTATTGTTGCTTATATAACATTTAAAGAACATTTTCCTATAATCTTAGGATTATGTGCGACACAAAATACATTTTCTATAGTATATGAGTTTGGCGATTTGATTATAGATTTTGTTTTGAAGGCGGGCATGATCTTTATTTTTATTGCCGGTGCGGATTATATGTTTAACAGATGGAAATTTTTAAAAGATCAGAAGATGTCATTTAAAGAGATTAAAGATGAATATAAAAATACTGAAGGTGATCCACATGTAAAAGCTGCACTAAAAGAACGACAAATGCAAATGTTGCAACAAGCCATGTTAGAGGCGGTGCCAACTGCTGATTTTGTTGTAACCAATCCTATTCACATTGCTGTGGCGATCAAGTATGATACGGAAGAGATGCCTGCACCAAAAGTACTAGCTAAAGGTTCTGAATTATTTGCAAAAAAAATTGTTGATATTGCCAAAAATAATAATATACCGATAATAGAGAACCCTCCGGTAGCTAGAGCTATATTTCGTCTGGTTGATGTAAATCGAGAAATTCCTCCCGAATTATATAAAGCAGTGGCGGAAATTCTCATGTTTGTGTATAATTTACGTAATAAATAAAATATATTAATTCAAAATACTTTTCAGATTGTTTAAATAGTATTATAATAAAAGATCCTATACACTGAAATGAACAAACTAAAAATAATTGATGAGCAGTAATAATAATTGAGAAAGAAAAAAGTAAGAAGCCGTGCAACAAAAAGATAAAATAAAAAACTACATAGAGATTGTTGAAAAAGTCGCAAGAGTAGAGCATAGACGTATTCCCTCTCATATGGTTGATTATGAAGAACTTATGAGCATAGGTATAATTGCTATTCAAGCACTTGTTAAAGACAAAACAGAAGAAGAGTTAAAAAAGTACAATAATTCTTATGTAGCCACAGCTGTGAGATGGGCTATAAGAAATGAATTAAGAAATCGTTATAAATGGTATTCTCTTAAGCACAACAAAAAACAGTCCGATGATGACGGATCTGATGGAACAGATACTGTTGCTCCGGAAAAAGTCCGTGAAGCCATTTATGAGACTATCTTATCTATAGATAGTATTGCTGAATCTTCTGATAATGATTCGCCATTTGACTTTATTAAAGATGGCTCTGCTTTGCCTGATGAAAAATTAGAACTTGCGGAGCTGGGTAAAACTATTAGAGAAGCTATTGCTAAGCTTCCGGCTAAAGAAAGAACCATTGTTGAGTATAGATTTTATAGAAATATGCAAGTAAAAGAAATTGCGAAACAGGTGGGATTATCTTCATCCCGAGTAACAAGAATTGTTCAAGCTTCTTTAAATAATATTAGAGAATACTTGAAAGAAAAAGATCATTATTAAAATAATTAATTTGTATAAAGGGCGAGAGAGTCGGCTATACGACATAAATCGCACTTTAAAAAGAATAATTTTAAATGTAAAAATGGATGCTTTTCGTTAGTTAGAAAAGCATCCATTACAAAATCCGCTTCTTTTAGCCTTAAAGAGAGCCAAAAAAAATATTCAATTATATGCAGATCAATAATTCAAATAATAGGCAATGGGTAGTTTTTTGATTGAAAAAAAGGCACACTTATCCTGGGTGATAGTCATCACCTTTCTTAGGTCATCGCTATAAGCTTTGATACAGCTTAAGTCTAGCTGTATCAACAGAGTTTGA
>JANQFW010000134.1 GCA_028277625.1 Candidatus Gastranaerophilales bacterium
AAATATGTTTTGAGACATAATTTCCGGCATACAAGTAAACGGACTTAAATGAATAATACCATCAATCCCCTGTTTAGTAGCATATGCAATATCACCAACTGATTCTATTGCGTCCCCGCCAATATCTCTGAGCAGATAGGGTTTTGCAAATTCATAAGATCTTTCAAGGTGTGTTTTACCCTTTCTCATAAATTTAGGTATCAACGCAGTTTTTACCCATCCACCCAAGCTCATGCTTCTTCTTGTTTGTACTCCCAGACGCCCCAGTTCTCTTTCTAGGTTCTGATTAGAAAATGAATCAAGAACCATAAAAATTTCGCCGGTCAAATCTACATTTAAGACTTCTCTTTTATCATCTATTTCTGTCTTTTTAATTTCACTAATAGCCTTTTTATGGGCTTCTTTTAATTCTTTTTTATTTAAGGCGTCATCAACCCACCTTAAACCTTTTTTATATGCTTCTTCAGCTGTTCCAAGATCTACTTCTCTGGCTCTATAATAAGAAAGGACATTATCAAGATTATCCAAGACAAAAACCTTACTAACTGCCAGATGAATAGATTTTATTATATGAAATATATTATTATTTCCTGTTATTTTTTTAAGCCCTTTAATCATCTCCATGAATTTGCCTTTGTATAGGTCAACATCAACATATTTGATATGATAGCCTAAATCTTCAAGTGCATTTTTAATACTTTTGCTGTATTCTCCTAATCTACATATGCCAGGACTGCTAATCATAACTATAGCCTCTGCCCCTGATTCTATTGCCTCAATATAATTACCTAGCAGCAATTTATAAGGTAGACAAATTGCCTCCGGACTATATTTTGTACCGATAGAAAGGGTTTTTTTACTTGTTTTAGGAGGAACAATTACTTCTCCGCCAAGTGATTTTATCAAAGAAGAAACAACTATATAGATAGTTCCCATATGAGGAAATGAAACTTTAATTTTTCTTTCTCCTATTTACTCTATCTCAAATAACAAATTCAATTTAATTAGACATCGCACAAAACTATTTGTCTATAAATTTTTAAATAATTGTCTCAAATCTTAATTTTTTACTTGATAATTTTCTCGAAATTTCTTTGCATTTCCAAGTAACCTGATATTGTTAAATTTAAAGAAGTATTTATTAAAAAAATTAACAAAGGAACACCTACAAAAACAACAAAAGCAATAAGCATTACTTTTTTAATTTTTTTAAAGTCAATAGATTTCTTGATTATAGAGTTATTATTATTTTTATAGTCTGTAATAAGATAATTGATTAAAGTATGTTTTTCTTGAAATGATAGAGATTCAATAAAATCAATATGTTCATTATCTATATGAAAAACAAATTTTTTTGATTTGTTAATTTCATCAGACTCATTTTGATTTTTAACATTATTTACCAATTTTTTCACCTGCTTAGACTTTGTTGATGACAGCCATCACCTTTTTTATGTAACCGCTATAAACCTTAGTATACTTTAAGTTTGTTTAGAAAATTCATAACTCGATATACCACTACTCTTATGTTTATAGTATTATTATACTGATTCAATATTAGATTTCAGATATATTTTTCTGAGGGTATATTAAATTGGGACAGGGCAAGAGAATAATTTAAAAATATTTAAATAAAAAATTTTTTCAGCAGGTTAAGAGGAGTATATAGTGTTTGAATTAAATAAAACCAGACTTAAATCTATTATACAAAACTTAAATAAAGGCAAGGTACTGGTTATAGGCGATTTTGCTATAGATGAAATGATTTATGGCAAAACAGAGCGAATTTCAAGGGAAGCTCCTGTTTTAATTTTAAAGCATTCATATACAAATATTTTGCTTGGTGCTGCGTCAAACGCTGCTCATAATATTTCAACATTGAATAAAGGCAATGTTTCGACAATAGGAGTATGTGGAGATGATTATTACGGATCTATTCTTATGAATGCGCTAAAAGAATCAAATATTAATACCTCTTATATGGTTAAAGATCCTAATAGAGCTACCACTACAAAGACTAGAATATCAGGTTTTGCAACTCAGTCTGTAACTCAACAGATTGTTAGAATTGATAGAGAATCAAATAACGAAGTAGCCGGAAAGGTACAGGATAAAATAATCGATAATATAAATTCGATAGCTGCTGATTATGATGCTATTTTATTATCAGACTATGGTATTGGTATGATGACCCCTGAAATTATAGAAGCTGCAACTAAAATAGCTAACAAAAATAATATTTTTATCGCTGTTGATGCACAAACAAACCTTGAAAGATTTCAAAATGCAACAGTCATTACACCAAACCAGCCTGAAGCTGAAAGAACTCTAGGGTATGAAATAACAGATTCTGAATGCTTATTAAAAGCTGGTAATGAATTATTGGAAAAAACGTCATCTGAGATGATATTAATAACCCGTGGTAGTGAAGGTATGATGCTTTTTGAAAAATCCGGTAAGGTTTCGAGTGTACCAGCGTTTAATAAATCAGACGTATTTGATGTTACCGGGGCGGGGGATACCGTTGTAAGCAGTTTTTTATTAGGATTATGTGCGGGAGCTTCTGGTAGAGAAGCTGCATTTTTAGGTAATTTAGCAGCCAGTATTGTAATAAAACAGTTTGGTGCTGCAACTACAGATACTAATGAATTAATGGAAACACTAAACGCTTTAGAAATTGATGACATTCATACAGGAAGCGCAAAATGATAAAGAGATTTAAATTTTTTAAGTTTAATTTTATTGATTTAATAATAATTTTAGCTTTATTAATAGGTTTAATAGGCTTTTTTCTTATTAAAACAGACAAGTATTCTACTTCTGCTAATATCATAAAAGAGCATAAGCAAATAGAATTTGATGTTTTAATAAAAGGACTAAGGTTAACATCTAATAACAATATTTTTAAAAGATCTAATAAGGCTTTTATAACTATAAGAAACGTGCCTTATACATCTTTGGATATTGTAAAGTCAAAGGTTGAGCCATATCAAACTTTAATACCTAATCCTAAAAATACATCCAAATTTATGCTAATAGATGATAAATCTAGAAAATATACATATAATGCACTTGTAACACTAAAAGATAAAGCTATCATAACTGAAACCGGTCCTGTTATAGGTGGTAACAAAATTAAAATAGGTTTAGTTATCACACTGGAAGGTTTTAATTATAGACTAAATGGTATTGTAACTGACGTTAGACTTAAAGAAAATGATAAAAGCAATAAATAACTCATTTTTTATAGGGTTATTAAAAAAACTGGAATTACAGGATAATCCTGCTTCTTTAAAGCTGGTGACAAAAAGCTTTATTGTAGAGAAAGCTATAAATTTATTTAAAAATCTTCAAGCCAAATTTTCAGAGGTGGTGCAAGAAAGTTTTTTATTTGCTTATATTGATCATATTTGGCTGGTGCTTATTTCTTTGATGCTGATATCATTAGCATTTTGCTCGACAACAGTTATTGGCATACTTGTATTTTCTTGCTTTATGATATTTATACTAAAGCTTTTATTTACTAAAGGAGAATCCCATCATTTTAGCAGCCTGGATATTGCTGTATTTTTGTATTTAATAATTACTGGAATCAGTGTAACCTTTTCTACTTTTTTTATTCCCAGCTTAAAGGGCTACCTAAAGATGCTGGTCTTCCTTGTATGTTATTTGACTTTTATTAATTTCTTTAAAAATAGCCCTAAAAAATTAATATACTTATTGATTTTATTAACTATAACTGCAACTGCAGAATCATTTGTTGCTATATTTCAACAAATTGTAGGTGTTGAGGATCTTGCTTTATGGCAAGATAAAACACAAATAAATCCTGAGCAAGTTATGAACAGAGTTTATGGAACGTTAAAGCCATTTAACCCTAACCTTTTGGCTGGGTACTTGATTCCATCTTTTGCTATAGGTGTTGGGCTTTCTTTTTTAATGCTAGCTAAAAAGAAGATTTATCCGTTTATTATTTCTGCCGTGAGTAGTTTTATAATATTGATGGCATTGATCTTTACAGGCTGTAGAGGTGGATTTATTGCAATTGGAGCTATGAGCTTATCAATAATTGCTCTTTCAGGACATTTAGTTTTTCATGATCTTAAAGAGCAGTATCACCTTAAAAAAATATGGTTAACAACAGTTATATTCTCTATATTTTCAGTATTTTTATTTATTTTAAATTCTCCGTCATTGCAGCATAGAATAGTATCAATGTTTGCGTTTAGAGAAGATAGCAGTATCTCTTACAGGATGAATGTTTATTCGGCATGTATAACAATGTTTACTGATAATTGGATTATAGGAATTGGACCGGGCAATACTACTTTTAGGCTTGTTTACGGATTATATATGACCCCTGGGTTTCATGCGCTTGGGGCATATAGTGTACCATTAGAAGTGGCTGTTGAGACGGGTATTTTAGGATTTTTAGCGTTTTTATTTTTGTTGTTTAATATTTTTATAAAATCAGCAAGATATATCATCAATAATCATTATTTACAAAATAAAATAATAATAGCAACTGCATTTACTGGAGTAGTTGGGCTTATGGCTCATGGGCTTGTTGATACAATATGGTACAGGCCGCAAGTTAATATATTATTTTGGTTGTTTGTAGCTATTATTGCTGTTGTTACATCAAAAGAGAATTTTAGAAAAAATGCTTAAAAATAAATCTGAAATAAAAAGGATTTTAGTTATAAATTTTGGCGGTATCGGTGATCAGATATTATTTTTACCAACTTTAAAAACAATAAAAGAGTCTTATGATAATGCAATTATTACTTTTGTTACTGAGCCGAGAAGTAAATCAATAAAAGACCTTGCTTCTTACATTGATGAATTAATCATTTGTGACCTTAAAACTGGCAATAAATACGTTAAAGCTTTAAAGCTGCTGCTGCAAATAAGAAAAGGCAAATATGATATTGTATTTTCGTGTGGTGGGTCTCAATTTGTATCTATTTTATTATTTTTGACTGGTATTAGAAATAAAATTGGTTATAATAGCGGTAAATTAAGCGAATTTATACTAACAAAGGCAATAAAATTAAATAAACAACAGTACGCCGTAGATATGTATTATGACTTGGTGAGGCACTTAAAACCTAATGATAATATTTTGCCGGAAATTGAACTAGCTGAGGAATATGAAAATCAGGCGAGAGAGATTATTAATTCAGATGGGAAGCAAACTATTTTAATTCATCCTGGGGTTAGCCAACTAAGTATACAAAAGAATATAATTAAATTTTGGGACGTAAAAAGCTGGAGCAACTTAATAATAAACCTATCTAATGATGGTAGCTATAAAGTTGTTCTCTGCGGTGGACCTGATGATAAGGGTATTATTGATAATATAGAGTCTCAATTAAATCAAGCTGACTTTAAAAGTGATAATTATTTAAATTTGTACGGACAGACAAAAAATATATTACAGTTGGCTGGGCTTATAAAGGTTTGTGACTTGTTGGTTTGTGTAGATTCTGCGCCTATGCATATTGCTGTGGGTTTGAATAAAAAGTTAGTAAGTTTATTTGGGCCTACTGATGAAAAAAAATTATTGCCGGCGGACAACAATAACTTTGTTGTCGTGACTAACAACGATAACAGTAATTGTCGTCCTTGCTTGTGGGATAAGCGTCATGATTCTTGCGAAAAGCTAAACTGCTTGGACATAAATTATGTTGATGTGCTGCAAAAGATAACATCTACTTTATATTAAATACTTTATTATTGCTTAATTAGGATACCGCCCCATTCTATGATTGTAAATCCTTTTCTTTTAATAGGTTTTAATTTTTGTGGCTTTACCTTAAGTGCAATTTCTGTTTTAAATTCTTTTGCGACCATATATAGCCTATTTGAAGAGTCGGGTCGTGGTGAAACTTTCATTGGAAGATATTTATCTACTGCTTCATTTTGAATAAAATAGATAAAATAAGACTTAGCACTACTATTTGTTAGAGTAGAGCCCCAGTACTTAAGAAAGTCATATCTTTCTTTTTGGTTAAATTTTAAGCTTTCTAGTTTTTCAGATAAAAAGTCTTGAATATCGCTTTTCTTAATTATCCAGCCCCTTTTGGATGTAGGTATTGATTTTGACAGCTGTAGACCATCCCAGTAAATATATGGATAGTTGTTTGTTAAGCAAGCTTTTTTAGCATATTCAAGTCCAAAATTATCATCATTGAAGTCATCACAGTTTGTGTATTCTACTTGATAGTCATTTAATAAACCATTTGACTGTGCTAGGACTTTCCATCCTTTGTTTTTAACATGGCGCGGAATATTGGTATCAATCAAAATAGAATCAGCTAATTTTATATTTACTATAGTTGGAGTTTCTGGATATAGATATATTGCTGGCTTGCGCACTGTTACTGCGTATTTTTTTAGGAATTTTTGAGTATCAAAAGACGGCTTAAAGCCTTTGTTGGTGAGTGTAAATCTAAATTTATCAAAAACTTTTTTGCTGTTTAAATGACTTTCTTGAAATTGTCTGTTGGGCTCACTTGAGCCGTTTACATCTACAATTACTACGCACCTTGGATTTGGAGGATAGATTAAAGTTGATACAGCGCAGTTGCCTACTTTTGCTATGGATAATTTTATTTTGTTATTAAGTATTATATATGGCTCTGATCCATAGGTTGTAATGCATTGCTTATGCTTTGAGCTTTTATAATTTGCTACGCAGGCAATGCTAAGTTTATCTTCTAAAAATTGTAATAATTTAACTTTATTGCCTTGAAAGTTAGGGAATGAGTCTATATTCATTGAGCTTTGATTTGTAAAAGTCCGTATTAGTCTTGCAGCTTCAATGTTAGAAGTTAAAGATTTTGAGGATGTTGGGTTTAACTGAAAGACCATAAATGTAAGCACTAAAGCTATTAATAACTGTATTTTATGCATTAATTTATCCTTTTTTATACACACAAAGTTTATGGTAAGAATTTAGCAAAAAAGATATCTTATGCCTGTTACACAGTTGGATATTAGACCAAAAAACATATTATTACCTAGCTTTATAATATTAAAATGGATGCTTTTTCAAGTGAAAATAGGCATCCATTTTATATCCATTATAAATTCCCCCTCTTTTAGCCTTAAAGAGGATAAAAAAATATTCAATTGTATGTGATCTAAAAAATAAAAATTATATTGACTGCAATGACTTTTGGTTTATAAAAGGGTATAAAAAGGCACACTTATCCTGGGTGATAGTCATCACCTTTCTTAGGTCATCGCTATAAGCTTTGATACAGCTTAAGTCTAGCTGTATCAACAGAGTTTGA
>JANQFW010000063.1 GCA_028277625.1 Candidatus Gastranaerophilales bacterium
ATCAAGGTAAAAAGTATGAAAAACTTTATAGAGGGCAGCTTAAGTTATTCGAAGGTCTCCCTTAGATAACCCGTACCCTTGGGTCGGGGTGATTCATTAGGAAATACTTTTAAAGAAAACTGGTCTAGACAAGTTAGAACGTTTTAGCTTAATCAGGAATTTAGGAAATAAAAAATAGATTTGAAATAAAGAATCCTCCTGAATGACAATGTTGTCAAAAAGGAGGATTTAATTATGAGCCATTCGTTCTGGCTACAAATATTTCTCAATTACATTCTATCATTTGTATCAAAGGAAATCGATATAATTTCCTTCAGAAAGTATTTAATCGGGTTAATTTATCAAGAGAAAGGCTTTTCAGTCCATAAAATATCTACAAACACTCAAGAAAAAAGCATGTGGCAACTTTATGACTTCCTAGAGTCCAAAATAAATTGGAAAAATTTGTTTTATCAGTTAGCAAAGTTAATATTACCAATATTTAAAGCCTTAAATTTCTATTTAATAGTAGATGGAACACCTTTAACACAAAAGCATGCAAAGCATCGCATAACTCCTAAAGGCTTTGTTTCAATAGCAGGAATGAAAAGAATACCTCAAAATGAGATGATAAGTCTTTGCTTAACAAATGGTACTGTATATATTCCACTAGATTTCTCTATATGGGTTAGTTCTAAAGTATGTAGCCCTAGAAATTATAAGAAAAAAACAGATATGTTTTTAAGCTTGATGAAAAAATACCTTTTAATGCAAATGCCAGTAAAGACAATAATGTTTGATAGTTTTTTTGCTTCCAAGAAAATAATAAAGTGGTTAAACAAGAATGGCTTTACTTGGTATACAAGAATAAAAAAGAATCGAAAATTTTACATTAATGGAAGCAAATGCCAACTTCAAAAATCAGGATTAAATTATGATGAAAGCATTGTCACCAACTTAAATGGAATAAAGGAGCAAGTTAAAATAATTCATTTTTCATACCAAGATGAAGAATATTACATTTGCTCTAACTCTATTTACGTTAGTGATGAAGAATTAAAGTCTAAATATTTTGACAGATGGCTGATTGAAGTCTTTCATAGAGAAGCTAAAGAAAAGCTGGGACTGGATTTTTTGATGATGCAAAGCTGGAAAAAGCTTACGAACCATGTTGGCTTTGTTTGCCTTGCTTATTCTTTAATGACAGTTATTCAAGAAGTGCAGGGGGGCTCTATGGGAAATGTAATGTTTAAAATAGCAGATGAGGCCCTTAAAACTTCATCTGCTATCGATGTTATTGATAAAAATTTGACTGCCTAAATTCCTGAGCTTAATTTAAACTTTTTAAGTCTTGCTTGCAAAATAAAATATTTGTAATATATTATAATATGTTAATTTGTTTTTTGGAGTAGATAAATGAGAAATACTTTAGGAAGTTTTAAAAATTTATTTTCGAACTTTAAAGGCGACCTCCTTGGAGGCTTAACAGCAGGAGTGATTGCGCTTCCACTAGCACTTGCATTTGGTGTGGCAAGTGGTGTGGGTGCAGCAGCAGGTCTATACGGGGCGATTTTTGTAGGATTATTTGCATCGATTTTTGGAGGCACTAAGCCACAGATTTCAGGTCCTACCGGTCCGATAACAGTAGTAGTAGCGGCAATTGTTGCATCTAACCCGGGTAATTTAAAGTTAATATTTGCAACGATTCTGCTTGCAGGACTTTTTCAGATATTGCTTGGTATAAGCAAAGTCGGTAATTTAATTAGGTATGTTCCATATCCTGTAATATCAGGTTTTATGAGTGGTATAGGTGTTATTATAATAATCTTGCAGATTAATCCTTTGTTAGGGCTCGACGTTCAGGGCACCCCGCTTAAAACAATAATGAGTTTTGGTGAGATATTAACCTCTTTTAATCAGCAAAGCCTTATTCTTGGAGCTTTAACCCTTTTAATAGTATTTTTCACTCCAAGTAAAATTAGACTTTTAATTCCACCACCTTTAATTGCGCTGGTTGGTGTAACACTTATAAGCGTATTATTTGCTTTTGACATTAAAACTATAGGGGAAATACCAATAGGTTTTCCAAATATCCAATTTCCTCTAATCTCTTTTAATGATTTAATAAAGATTGTTCCTTTAGCTATTACTGTAGCCATTCTAGGGGCGGTTGATTCTTTATTGACATCCCTTGTTTCTGATTCATTGACAAAAACAACTCACAAGTCTAATAAAGAGCTTGTAGGTCAAGGAATAGGGAATACGGTTTCAGCGCTATTTGGAGGAATAGCAGGTGCCGGGGCTACTATGAGAACTGTAGTTAACATTAAAACTGGTGGTAAAACTCCTTTGTCCGGTGTTATACACTCAATTTTTCTAATGACTATTCTCCTCGGAGCTGCACCTCTTGCTTCAAGTATTCCAATGGCAGTACTTGCAGGTATTTTAATTAAGGTAGGCTTTGACATCATTGATTACAAATTTATTAAAGTAATAAGCCACGCTCCAAGATATGACTTGGCTGTTATGTTGCTGGTTTTTACACTAACTGTATTTGATGACTTGATATTCGCTGTGGGAGCAGGAATAGTATTATCCTGCCTGCTTTTTGCATCAAAAATTTCAAAGAAAATAAAAATTACTGTAAATGGCTGCCAGCAAACCTCTGAAATTCTTAGCTCTGAGCATATTGAAGAGTTATCCAAATATAAAATCAGAATGGTTGATATTCAAGGTGAATTTTTCTTTGGCTCAGCATCAAGGGTTTTAACCAGAGTGGATGACCTATTAGGAACTAAGTGTTTAATTATAAACTGTGAGTTAATTCCAGATATGGATATATCTGCTGTATTTGCTCTTGAGGATATCATTGTAAGGATGAGGGATAAGGGAATAAAAGTATATCTTGTTCTTGCAAGTGTTAATGTTGCAAAGAAGCTGCTAAGGCTTGGCGTATTAAAACCAATCGGAAGAGATAACATCTTTTATGACAAACATAAGGCTGTTGAAAAAGCCCACGACTTAATATCAGGGGAGGTGCAGATTCATGAAAAAGAAGAGGTGACAGTGTGAACAGAGAAAAGTTTAATGATCTATTCAAGGATATTTCAAGCTTCTTTGGTCTTTTGTCTAATCCTGACAGGGTTAAAATTTTAGGTTTACTTATAAAGCAGGAACTGGACGTTCATACAATACAGAAAAAGCTTCAAATAAGCCAATCAAGAGTTTCTCAGCATCTTAAACTTTTAAAGCTAAATAGTTTAGTAGAAGAAAGAAGAGAAGGGAAACATGTTTATTATCACGTAAAAGACAAAAATGTATCAAAAGTAATAGAAAGTGCAATTCAGTTTCATATGGTATCAGTTACTGATCCTGAAGCAATAGCTTTATTCAAAGAACTTTTTACTTTATGGCATTTATAAACATTAAAGGAGAGAAGAAATGGATAAAAAAATTGAAACGAAAGCGTATAAAAAACAATGAAATATCATAAATTATCATTTTTAGTAACTTTTATAGGGTTAATTATTGCTTATTTCTGGGCAGAAAACTTTTTACCCGGCTCAGGTATCAAGGCTCTATTTTTGACATCTGTTCTGGCAATTCTTGAAGTTAGCCTTTCTTTTGACAATGCGGTTGTAAATGCTGTTAGACTTCAAAAAATGACTCCTTTGTGGCAAAAAAGATTTCTTACCTGGGGAATGCTCATCGCAGTATTTGGTATGAGGCTGGTTTTTCCAATAGCTATTGTTGCTATATTTGCTAATATTGGTATTTTAGAAGTTATAAACCTAGCTCTGACTAACCCTGATAAATATTCATACTACCTTCATGAGTCCCATGAACCAATAGCAGCATTTGGTGGTATTTTTCTTCTTATGTTGTTTTTATCCTTTGTATTTAATCAGGCAAAAAAAATTCACTGGATAAGAATAGTTGAAGAAAAACTTGCAAAATTGGGTAAACTAGAAGGGGTTGAGGTAATAATTGCTTTATCAACTCTTTATATAGCCCAAGGTTTTGTTAAACCTGAAGAAAAATTGGCTGTGGTTCTGGCTGGAATAAGCGGTTTAATTATTTATTTGTTTATTGATGGACTTGTTAAGTTACTTGAATCTGAAGAACAAGCCAGTATTATTTCGAGCACTGTTAAGCAAGGCGGACTGATGAGCTTTTTGTATCTTGAAATAATAGATGCTTCTTTTTCTTTTGACGGAGTAATTGGATCTTTTGCAATAAGTAAAGACATCGTAATTATTTCTTTAGGCTTAACAATTGGCGCTATGTTTGTAAGGTCATTCACTATAATGCTTGTAGAAAAGAAAACCTTGGCAAAATATATATATCTGGAACACGGAGCTCATTGGGCGATTGGAGCACTGGCATTTATAATGATTTATACAACTTTTGGAAAAATTTCTGAAGTTATTACAGGCGTCATTGGAGCAGGATTCATTGCTGCTTCTTATTTCTCTTCGCTTTATTTTAATAGAAGAAAAAAAATACAAGTTTATAAAGAAGAAATAATAGATTCGCCGCTCTCTAAAGAAATATGTTGATTTATAGCAGTAAATTGATATATTTCTTTATTTGTAAGCGACAAATTGCCCCCACGTTGATTATTTAACTTTTACTCTGTATTCATCGGGCAGACTTGTAGACCAAGGCATAAGATCATCAAGAATGTTATCATCCTCTATATTTATATTAGGCAACTTGTCAAACAAATATTTCAGATAAGCAAACGGATTCAGACTATTCTCCTTTGCTGTTTCTACAATACTGTAAATAGTTGCGCTTGAGGTTGCTCCTTTGGGTGTATTAC
>JANQFW010000087.1 GCA_028277625.1 Candidatus Gastranaerophilales bacterium
ATGAAAGATGTCAACAAAGGAAATGGGTTGATAGGGCATCGCCTTAAAAAGTTCAGGGAAGCTTTCTTAAATGTCCCTCAACATGCACTTGCAAAAAAACTTGGATGCTCTCAGCAAAAGATTAACCACATTGAAAACGGGACACAGCATGAACTGAAGTTTAGAGATATAACCAAACTGGCAGAAATGGGGCTTAATGTTGACTGGCTTTATACTGGTGAAGGTAATATGCTGCGTTCTAAACAGAGTTTGAAAAAACAGGTTCAGGCACTTATAAAAGTTTTAGAAACCTTTGTCGACTAGATTTTTATTTTTTATAAAGCTATTTCGTTTATTTTTTTCAGGTAGTCATCAGAGGAAACATTTAGTTGTTTTAGCAGATGAATAATAATTTTTATGCCAGCAAAATTAACTCTCAGGTTTCGTTTTAAATGCTGGATAAATTTTCCTTTTTTTATGTCTCTATAAGTATAAATCCTCCTTTTTTTAGGAGACCTTTCTGGGCATAGGATTTTCTCCTTCTCATAAATTTTTAGCGTACGTTGATTAACATTCAGAATATCTGCAACTACGCTAATTGGGAATATAAGTTTCTCTAAATCAGATGAGACTTTACTCATGAAACTTTCTGCCTTTCTTTAAAAAATAATCTGTACTAAACCCTGATTTACTTATAAAAAATCTGTATTGTCAATGATATATATGTACTTGATAAATAATATTATTCATATTTTATGCACTAAGTACTATTTAAAGAAAGCTGTATTTTTTTAATAATACTTTATTATGAGAAAAACCAGTAAAAATAGAAAACTCTTGGGCGCAAGAATAAAAGAACTCAGAAATAAAAAAAAATTAACGCAGGCGCAACTTGGAGACAAGATTAATCTGGATAGTACACATATAAGCAGTATCGAAGTAGGTAACTCCTTTCCTTCTCTGGCTAAACTTGAAATAATGGCAGAAGTGCTCGATGTTGAACTACAGGATTTTTTTGTTTTTGTTTCCTCCAAGACAAAGAGTGAGTTGTTGGATGAGATAAAGGAATTAGTAGAAAAGTCCACTGATGAGCGAGATGTTAGGGTTGCTCACAAGGTAATTAAAGATATTCTGACTTAGTATTAATTATCAGCTATCAGTTTATTCCAATATTCTTCAAGTTTTTGTTTTTGTTCATGGGTACAGCGTTTATAAAATACTTCATCTCCTTGTTTGGGGCGACCAGCACCTTCACGTTTTCCTCCCCTGTTTGATTTTTGGAGGTTTGCATTGTTTTTTGCCGAATTACGACTACTGCGCTCGGTAGAACACTCATTGTTTTTATTGCAAATAGAGCAAGATTTATTATGTATCATTTTATCCCCTATTAAATATTTTTGTTATTTTAACATTTTTATCAAACCCTTTTAAAAGTTTATTTTTTTGATAATCATCAATGCCGGGATATGCCTGTAAAATTTGCTGGGGCGATAATACAGTACGGTCAAAAACCTCTTGTACATATTCAGGACAAATAATTAATTTAAACAGCTCTTGATCATCAATATCCAAATTGCAGGCGGGAGCACTGGTATCAACAAAAACCTTACCACAACTGTCATTACGTGGATAATACTGATAAGCAAGTTTTGTAAAATCCGTATTATTAAAAAAGCTTATTAACTTATCTTTAGTGCCAGCCTTAAAAGTATCAGTATCGTTTAATTTTTTTTGTCCAAGTCTGCTTAATTGGCGTGTATTCCCAAGTCGTTTAGCAAATAATCCTTTGTGGTAATCCTGAGCCTCTATCCACTCCAGATAATCACCTAAAGTTATATCCTCAGTAATAACCATTTCTTTTACAGGCTTTGGCTTGTACAATTTGATTGTTTTATACTCTTTATTATAGCTGTCAGGGATTTGCTGATAGTTTTTATAAGTAGGGTTATTTTTATACTCGTAATATTTAACCTCAATAATATCTGACGGGGGCTCGTAATCCTGCTCATAAGCTGCAATCATCTCATCAAGATTAACATCCTCATGACATTCTGTCTGGTCTTCAGCTAACCAGTAACCATAAAGGTCTGTGGCTTGCGTCATAAACCCTTTTGCTGCATTAAGGCTTATCATATTTTGGTTATGTATATCGCAACAAATCTTAGCTTGCTCCTCTGTACCCCACCCATGCCAAGCTTGTTTATTATATCCGCTAAATTTATACCTTTGCATAATTTTATCCTTTGTTTTAAAATTATCCTACAAATTCGTATCTGTTTTTGACAGATTCTCTCAAAGGGTTAAATTATTTAGCCCTTTATTTATTTTAATATGACCTGTTATCTTAGTCTAAACATATAGTTAATAACCCAATCAAGAGGTCGAGGAGAAATAACCGAACTTTCATCTGCATTTTCTGTGTTTTTTATAATGAGACTGTCTTCTTTGTATTGAGGTAGGTCTTTGGGGTTAACTTCAGTTTTATAATTAGGGTTAAGTAAAGCCCATAACAAATTATATCTTAAATCTTGCATTTCTTTACTTTTGTGGGCTACAACAGGACAATAAGACGCTCCTGCTGTAAGGATAAGTTCGTAATTTTTAAAATCATAGCAATACAACTTAGCATCAATATATTCGTCAAAAGTCCCGTATTCCCTCGTAAATGCATCTTTACACAATATTTCCCGCTCCAAAAGCATACAATCTTTACCGGAATAATTTTTTGTAAGTTGAACATCAACCTGTCCCCAACTAATATTTTTCATTTTTATCTCTTTTTTATCCTAAATCCTTTCTATAATTGAATATTATATATTTTTTTTGTGTATAACCTTATCCTACTTGTTTATTTGTTTGTGTCAAGGTTTAAACACAAGTATATCTTGAAAAATTAATATTTATACATAATTTAAATGAATTATAGTTTCATATTTTTTTCAGCTCTTCTTCAGTTATATTATGTTTTTCCATGGCTTCTTTATGGGATTCAAGATATTTTTGTTTTAATTTTTCATTTTTTTTAATACTATAACCAGCTTTTAACATAGCGAGTATTGATTTTCGAGGGTCTTCATGTTCTTTATTTTTAGCTTCTTCCTGACTAGCCTCCTGCTCTAAATATTTATTTATTCTGCTAATTCTATTTTTGTACTTTATATCAACGTTTTCCTGCCAGACATACCCTTCAATTTTAGTGAAAATATTATTTATTTCACTATCAGTTAGCATAATAAGTTTATCTGTATTTCGCTTCTGGAAATCCGTTAGGTAAGTTCTGTTTAGCTTTATT
>JANQFW010000046.1 GCA_028277625.1 Candidatus Gastranaerophilales bacterium
CTGGAGAACTTAAAAAGTTTTAAAGAAATTCCTGTTGTTGTAAAGGTGGCTGATGCTGCTTCAGCAGGCAGTACCAATGTTTTAAAAGATGAAAATAATCAAATAAATAATAATATTATAGACATAAACAGCAGTAAAAAAGAAGAATTAAACAAGAAAAAGCCTTATTATTAGCCAGTTTTAGCTTAAAGTTAGAGACAATTTAATGCAATGATAACTCTTTGCTTAGGTTAAGGGGGATTTATCATTGTTTTTTTTACATGTGCTATTATATATTTATACATAATTCTAAAATACTTTTCAGATTATTCAGTGAAGAAACTAAGACAAGTCAAGAAATAAAAAATTTGGTATTAAACTTATGCAAAATATACTAGAAATAAAAGACTTAAACGTAGGCTTTACAATAAGTTCAGAACTTTATCAAGTTGTATACAATATAAGTCTTTCCCTAAAAAAAGGAGAAGTTTTGGGCATAGTAGGCGAATCAGGCTGCGGTAAAAGTGTAACCTCAATGTCAATAATAAACCTACTCCCTCCTAACGGACAAATAATATCAGGTGAAATTCTCTACAATGGTAAAAACTTGCTAAATTGCGATAAAAAAGAAATTCAATCAATAAGAGGCAATAAAATAGCAGTAATTCCTCAAGACCCTCTAACCTCACTGAATCCCCTATACACAATAGGAAATCAAATAGTAGAAGTGATTCAACTGCACCAGAAAAAAAATAAAAAAGAAGCAGAAGACATAGCAGTAGAAATGCTGGAAAAAGTTCAAATACCTGATGCCGCAAATAGGTTAAAGGACTATCCTCATCAATTCTCAGGCGGAATGAGGCAAAGAGTATTAATAGCAATGGCTCTATGCTGCAATCCCGATATTTTAATAGCAGATGAACCAACAACCGCTCTCGATGTTACGGTTCAAGCCCAGATTATGAATCTAATAAAAGATATTCTAAAAAAAGAAAACAAATCTATGATATTAATTACCCACGATTTAGGGGTAATAGCAGAGCTGGCAGATCAAGTAGCTGTACTATACTCAGGCAAAGTTGTAGAACAAGCAGAGGTTAAAGACTTGTTTAATAATCCAATGCATCCATATACAAAAGGCTTATTAAATTCAGTTCCAACAGCTAAATCAGAGAAGCTTGAACCCATAGAAGGCCAGCCGCCAGATATCTTCGAAGATATACAAGGCTGTAACTTTAATCCAAGATGCAAATTCGTTATGGATAAGTGCAAAACAATTGATCCGGTTACCAAAGATATAGATAACCATACGGTTAAATGTCATTTATATTACGAATAAGTTTTTACTGAAAAAATAGAGGAACTACCAATAATAGTCCCTCTAAATTGTTTCAGTTTAAGGTATAAAACTTACTGTTTACATTTTTGAGATAAGCGATTAATAGTATTAACAGCTTGTACGTATTCTACTTCATCCACAAGGTTTTCAGCTAATTCTCTTGCTACATCACCCATAATATCTCTAAATATTTTTTTATCAACTAGAACAATTTCGTCTTTCAAGTGAATATGAGAGATTCTTATACCACCGGCAAGATCTCTAATTAGCTTTATTCTACGCTCTTCCTGAAGATATTTTTCTATTCTAACTAGTCTCTCTACAGGTACAGGCCATCCGCCATTTTTTCCACCCCATGGGAAAGGAAACTCCTCAACTTTAATACGACAATTTGCTTTTAAAATACTGTTAGCTAGCTCTTCAAATTCTTCAACAGATCCGTTAAACTCTATCTCCGCTTTAAACTTTAAGTGATCAGTCATAATCTTCTCCTCTACTTCTTATTATTAATTAAATAGCCCACAGTTATAGGCATTTTTTAGATATTGCATATAATGTTCTACAAAAAGTTCATTGTCTTCTTCAAATAGTGTTAAATATACTTTCTTAGCTGCCATAATTGCAGCCTGCTCACTAACACACATCATATCGCTAACTTTATCCGGATGACCGCTTGTATAAAAGTTTGTACACTGGCACCAATTCATACAATACTTGTTGAACTTACACTCCAGGCATTTCAAGTTAGGCCCTTCCGACTTAACAATATGGCAAGGACTCATAATATTATTCGGCTTATCTATATTGCCAAGACAAAATTTCTTATTATCCTCATTACCAGAAAGTCTCTCACAATGATAAACATCGCCATTGGTAGTAAAAGCTCTTTCCAGCTCCCCTTTTCCACATTTGTCAGTTTCTTCATATCCCTTTTTCAAGAAAAGAATTACCTTATTATCAATAAGGTTAAGAGCAATCTCATTTCCTCTTCTATAGCTATCTATATATATATCAGCAATTTCAGAATATACACTTTTAAAAGTCGCAAATATATCTTCATCCCACCTGGTACAGACATTAGGATTTAAATGAATGGAACTTATACCATTATCAATAAAAAATTTAAAGACCTCAGGCAGCTCAGAAAGAGTATCTGGCCCGTACACCGCATTAACCTGAAAATCATTTAAACTGTTTTTTGCTTGATTAAGGGTTTCAAAGGCAACATCAAAAGACCCTTTGCCACCAGTAAATCTTCTACTTTTGTCATGTATATGCTTAGGCCCGTCAATACTGAACGCAACATGAAACTTTTCAGCTCGTAAATACTCGACAATCTCCTCAGAAAAAACCGTACCGTTTGTTGTAATGTTTAATAATACTTTATTGTTATTCTCTTGTTCTTTACCCCTAATATAAGAAGTTATTTCTTTTATCAAATCAAAATATAATAAAGGCTCCCCACCAAAAAAATTGAACTCAAGCTTTTCCTCTTTAGGTACTATCTTAAATGCATAATCAATAATCTTTTTTGCAGTATTATAACTCATTGCCTCATTTGCTTTAGCCCCAGAGTAACAATAACTGCAAGACAAATTACAATCCTTTGTAATACATAACGTAAATTTCACCCGCATAGCCTCCAGAATGTTTTATTAAATTAATCTATTTAAAAATACTTTTAATAATTTTTATAATGTGCTTTTTAGTATTTCTATATATAAAATATTGATTTCTTTTACCTTATGAAAGGTAGCATAATTATAAATATAAAACAATATTTCTTTTTTGTAATAATTTTATTTTTTATTGCTAATTATTAAATTTTTTAAATTATTAAGTGAAAATTCATCAAAAAAACTTGAAGTTAAATTCTGTTCATGGTTTTCTATATTTGTACGAAGAAAAATTAAATTTAACTATTGACTTTGACCTTTGTACTTTATATGATTAGATCACAATCAAATACTCGCCGGTGTAGCTCAATGGCAGAGCAACGGTTTTGTAAACCGTAGGTTGTAGGTTCGACTCCTATCACCGGCTAAATGTGGGTAGGTGTCCGAGTGGTTAAAGGAGACGGACTGTAAATCCGTTAGCGTAAGCTTACGTTGGTTCAAATCCAACTCTACCCATTTTTACTTGCCCATGTGGCGCAGGGGCAGCGCATTCCCTTGGTAAGGGAAAGGTCACGAGTTCAAATCTCGTCATGGGCTTGTAATG
>JANQFW010000083.1 GCA_028277625.1 Candidatus Gastranaerophilales bacterium
GCAATTATATAAGTTAGAGGATGATTTTGACACTAAAAAAATTGTTGAGTTATTAAGTGACGGGCATTTTAAATTTAACTTTGCTGAAGCGGCCAGGGAATTTAACTTTATAAATAGTGCAAATTCTTATTCTATAGTTATTCCGTATGATGATAATGCTAAAAAGCTAATTGAGGATGCCAGAAACTCTTTGTACCCTACAAGCTTTACAAGAAAGCTCAGGCCTTATACTGTAAATATTTTTGAGAATGAGTATAAGGCATTGGCCGGGGCTTTTGAGGAGATGGGAGATGCTTTTATTGTATTAAGAGATGATGACTTATATGATAAGCAGTTGGGTTTAACCATACCTGAAGATTTGATGTTTATGAATATTTAAATCTTTATAGAAATTTAAATATATTAGAAATAAAGATAGGATTTTTAGAAATAGTCGTAAAGGAATTCTGTCTTTATTTTATTATTGACAATTTAATTTTATTCATTATTATTTATTTATAGTTTATTAAAAATTTATTATTATTTTAATATAAAAATTATTATTTTAATAAAATAATAATATATAAATGTCTAATTCTGACATAGGCATATAATAAAATAATTTTAATAAAAAAAGATTTAGCAAAATAAAGGAGGTATAAGTGACTAAAGAAAAAAAAGGAATTAAACTTAAGGTTTGGGGGGATTATGCACTATTTTCAAGGCCTGAAATGAAAGTAGAGCGTGTAAGTTACGATATAATGACACCATCAGCTGCACGAGGGATACTGGAAGCGATACACTGGAAGCCCTCAATAAGATGGGTAATACGCAAAATACACGTTATAAATCCCATAAAATTTGAAAATATAAGACGAAATGAAGTAGAAAATAAGATTTCTGAAGTAAAAGTGAAAAAAGCAATGAAAGGTAGCGATGTTGAACTTCATCAGGTTGTTACCGAAGAAAGGCAACAAAGAGCTTCAATTGTCTTAAAAGATGTTTGCTATGTTATAGATGCCTATTTTGAAATGACAGATAAAGCAGAATCTGAGGAGAATGATGAAAAACATTATAGTATAGCCCTTAGGAGAATGAAAAAAGGGCAGTGCTTTCATACTCCATATTTTGGCTGTAGGGAGTTTCCGGTTAATTTTGAGCTAATTGAAAATGAGGAGGAAGTACCGGAAAGTTGTTATTCCAAAGAAAAAGACTTAGGCTGGATGCTTTGGGATATGGACTTTGCAGCAGATAAAAAGAAACCGCCTGCTTTATTTTTCAGGGCATCAATGGATAAAGGAATAATCACAGTACCAACTAAAGAGGAGTTGAAACGATGATTATTAAAGCTCTTTATGATTATTATGATACGCTGGCAAAAGAACCTAAATCTGAAATACCTGCAATAGGTTTCAGCAATGCAAAAGTAACCTGTGGACTTAATTTATCTGAAAACGGTGACTTGTTAAGTATTGTTGATCTGCAAATAAAAGAGACACAAGGAAAGAAAGAAATTATTTTATCTCGTTTTATGACAGTTCCTGAGCAAGCAAAAAGAAGCGGTAAAAATCCTCCTCCTTATTTTTTGTGTGATAACAGCGTTAATGTTTTAGGCATAAAAATAGATAAAAAAGGTAACTCAGAAGTGCTTAAAGATAGGTTTGAAAGCTTTAAAGAGTTACATAATAATTTACTTAAAGACTGTGATGATATCGGGGCTAAATCAGTATTAAACTTTATTAACAAATGGAATCCTGAAACAGATTATAACAAGCTTATGGAAATTACAGGTTATGACCATAGCCTCTTTGTTACAGGTAATATAGTTTTTCTTTTTGACCTTGAGCCTATACATGAAAGAGATGTTATAAAAAACTTATGGCTTGAACATAAATCGCAAAGCTTAAAAGGGAACTACGGACAATGTCTTGTCACCGGGCAAAATATGCCTTTAGCAAAGTTGCATCCTAATATTAAAGGAGTTAAAAATGCTCAGTCGGCAGGGGCGGCAATAGTTTCATTTAATATTGACTCCTTTGTTTCTTATGGAAAGGAACAGAGCTTTAATGCTCCTGTTAGTGAGATATCAGCTTTTAAATACACAACAGCTCTCAATTATATTTTACAAAAATATAATCAGAGAATACAAATTGCTGATGCTACAACAGTATTTTGGGCACAAACTGCTGAAGAAGAATATTGTCAGTTTGCTATGGAGATACTTAACCCATCTGGTGATAATGATAAAGAAGTAAAGCAGGATAAAGCTAAAGAAGGCGATATTAAAGCCGCCTTGGCAAATGTAATAGCCGGCAAAAAAGTTTATGAGGATACCCCTGAACTTAATATGGATACCGATTTTTATATTTTAGGTTTGTCACCTAATAATGCAAGGCTTTCCGTCAGGTTCTTTTATCAAAATACCTTTGGGAATTTTGTAAAAGCAATAGATAAGCATCATAAGGATATGGCAATTGAAGGTGTGCCCTTTGATGATTATGGAGAAATGAGAATTCCTCTTTGGAAAATATTAAATGAGACCGTTGCTAAAACCTCAAAGGATAAAAAAATATCTCCACTGCTTGGCGGAGCGGTTATGCGTTCGATTATTACGGGTGCAGATTATCCTTTTGATCTTTATGCGGCAATGCTAAGGCGTATAAAATGCGAACCCGACGAACAGGTTAATTATGTAAGAGCTGCGGTTATTAAAGCTTATCTAAAAAGAAAATATGAAGATAAAGAAAAAAATAGTAGTAAAAATAAAGAAATATTGGAGGTTTTACAAGTGAGTTTAAAAGAAGAAAGTACAAATACGCCGTATAGGCTGGGAAGACTGTTTGCTTTTCTGGAAAAAGCTCAGGAAAGTGCAAATCCGGGGATTAATGCAACAATTAAGGATAAATATTTTTCCACTGCTTCAGCATCACCTAGAGCTGTTTTTCCGATACTGATGAAGCTAAATAATCATCATTTGTCAAAGCTTGAATTTAAGGGTAAATGGCTTGATATTGAAATAGGTAAGGTTTTTGACGGAATCGATGAGTTTCCCGCTCATTTAAATCTTGAAGATCAAGGATTATTTATGCTTGGCTATTACCACCAAAGACAATGGTTTTTCCGCAAAAAAGAAGACAAAGAAATAAAAGACTAATTGAAAAGTGTAAATGTAGATAAAGTAAATAAAGTTTAAATAAAAGGAGAGAATGATTATGAATGAAGTTATTAAAAATAGGTACGAGTTTGTTGTATTTTTTGACGTGGAAAACGGCAACCCTAATGGTGATCCCGACGCAGGCAACATGCCAAGAATAGACGTAGAAAGCGGATTAGGTCTTGTTACAGACGTCTGTTTAAAAAGAAAAATAAGAAATTTTGTTGAAATTAAAAAAAATGATGAACAGGGTTATAAAATCTATGTTAAAGAAGATGCTTCATTAAACTCAAAACATAAATTTGCATATGAATCCGAAAAACTTGACCCAAAAGCAAAAGGCAATGACGCTAAAGAAGCTGCAAAAAATTTCATGTGTAAAAACTTTTTTGACGTAAGAACCTTTGGAGCAGTTATGTCAACAGGAGATCATAGCTGTGGTCAAGTAAGAGGACCTGTTCAATTGAATTTTGCCCGAAGCCTTGACCAAATTGTCCAGAGCGAAATAACTATAACAAGACAAGCAATCACTACAGATAAAGATTTTGAAAATAAATCAACAGAAATGGGAAGAAAGCACATAGTCCCTTACGCCCTATACAGGGCAGAAGGTTATATTTCTGCCTTACTGGCACAAAAAACAGGCTTTAGCAAGGCTGATCTTGAGCTTTTATGGGAATCTATTGAAAATATGTTTGAACACGATCATTCTGCGGCAAGAGGAAAAATGGCTGTCAGAAAATTATTTGTATTCGAGCATGAGAGCGAATTGGGCAATGCTCAGTCTCATAAATTATTTGAGCTTATAAATACAGAATTAAAAGATAAATCAAAAGCCCCAAGAGCTTTTTCGGATTATGAAATTTCAGTAAAAAAAGACTCTGTTCCTAAGGGAGTAATTTTCATTGAAAAATTGTAAGCCTAAATATCAAGAAGAAGACTTGCTTTTACTGTCAGGAATTCAGCATATAGCTTTTTGCGAAAGGCAATGGGCATTAATACATGTGGAAAAACAATGGATGGAAAATATACATACTTTTGAGGGGCAAGTTCTCCACGAAAGAGTAGATGACCCTTACTTTAAAGAAATCAGAAAAGATCGGGTAACAGCTCGTTCAATCCCGGTAGTTTCTTATCATTTAGGTCTTTACGGCATTGCGGATGTTATTGAGTTTGTCAGGGTCGATGATCCTGGCAACTCGGTTGCATTGCCTAAACGTAAAGGTTTTTGGTTTCCTAATATTGTTGAATACAAAAGAGGCAAGCCTAAAAAAGATGACTGTGATAATGTTCAGCTTTGTGCTCAGGCAATATGCATTGAAGAAATGTTTAATATCAAGCTGGAAAAGGGCTCTATCTATTATGGAAAAATTCGACACAGAGAACAGGTAAGCTTTGACAGTGATTTGCGACAAAAAACAGAAGATTTGGCAAAGCTTATGCATAAACTTTTTGATGAAGGAATTACACCTAAAGCAAAATATAAAAAAGCTTGTAGAAGCTGTTCTTTATTTGATATTTGCATTCCTAAAATGCCGAAATCACGAGTTAAAAATTATTTACAAGAATTCCTTGAGAAAGAAAACCAATGAGAAAATTATTAAATGTCCTTTTTATAACAACCCCTAACGCCTATCTATCAAGAGACGGGGAAAATGTAGTAGTTCTTGTAGATGGAAAAGAAGTAAAACGTTTTCCTATTCACTATTTAGAGGGTATCGTCTCCTTTGGCTACACTGGTGCAAGCCCTGCTGCCATGTCATTATGTACAAAAAGAGGTGTAGGCCTTACTTTTTGTAATGAATATGGTAAATTTCTTGCAAGAGTTAGCGGAGAAGTACAAGGTAACGTACTTTTAAGAAAAAAACAATATAAAATTTCTGATTTAGAAAGTGAATCCGTAAAAATTGCTAAAAATTGTGTTTATGCAAAGATTATTAATTGCAGAACCGTAATAAACAGAGCAATAAGAGATCACAAGGACGTTGTAAACTCTTCAGCCTTGGAGGATATCTCCAAACATCTTTTGCGAAGTGCAAATCAGCTTGAAGACATAGAAAACCTTGATTCCTTGCGAGGTGTAGAAGGTGATTGTGCAAAAAACTATTTTGGTATTTTTAATGAATTTGTACTTTCGCAAAAAGAAGATTTTTTTATACAAAATAGAAATAAAAGACCTCCCAAAGATCGCTTGAACGCATTATTATCTTTTTTGTATACATTGTTAACTCATGATGTCAGGTCCGCACTTGAGTCGGTGGGGCTTGATCCTTGTGTGGGATTTCTTCATCAAGATAGGCCAGGAAGAGTTTCACTTGCTCTTGATCTTATGGAAGAGTTAAGGCCTGTTTTGTCCGATCGTTTAGCTTTATCACTTATAAATAAAAAACAAATTAATAAAAACAGTTTTACTGAAAAAGAAAGCGGTGGAATCTTAATGGACGATAAAACCAGAAAAGAAGTCCTTGCAAGTTGGCATAAACGTAAACAGCAGGAAATAATACATCCTTTTTTAAAGGAAAAAATTCCTTTGGGGTTAGTGCCATATGCTCAAGCAATGCTTTTAGCAAGGCATTTAAGGGGTGATCTT
>JANQFW010000092.1 GCA_028277625.1 Candidatus Gastranaerophilales bacterium
TCCAGACTTATAATCTTTAGTTGTATTAGTATCTTGCTTTAAAGTATGTGAAACTTTTTCTTTTTTAGTGTTAATTTTTTCTAAACCTTTATACTTATCGGGATAAGAATAGATTGAATGTTTATTAATAATCATAATGTTTAAAACCTCTTTCTCATGTATTAAGGCTAAGTGAATACGCTTAATGTATATTTTAATTTGCCTTAATAACAATATGTAAAATTCTTATAAATACAATCTACTATGAATCGTTAAATAAAACTCAAATTATTAATAAATATAACGTTACACTTATTAATAATTCATTTGATACTAATCTGAATATTTATAATGGCATGACTGCTCTTTTTTGAGAATATTTTTGCTTTGTTACTTTATGGAGCAACAGGGATTAACTGATTACTACCAGGTAGTTAAGTGGGGTGGGCAAATAATTTTTAATCTTCTGAATAATGAAAAACACATGAACAAAACTGATAATTAATGATTGTTTATGCATGATAGGAGAATATTTAATGGTAACTCTACAGGAAAAATTACATAGCACTATAGAAAAATATCAAGCTAAAGATTTTAGTTATTTCTTTGAAGATTTAGATGGTTTAAGCTCTAAGCAGCTTCAAGACCACTATAAGCTATATGAAGGCTATGTTAACAAAGCTAATTTGATACAAGAAAAAATATCCAACGCTTCAAAGTCTAATATGAATCCTACTTATTCTGAGTTTAGAGAGCTACAGGTAGAACAATCTTTTGCTCTTAACGGTATGATTTTGCATGAGCTTTATTTTTCTAATTTGACTGATAAAGAAACTCAGCCATCTGAAGACTTTAAAGGCACTATTTTAAGAGATTTTGATACCTGGGATAATTATATTGAAGAATTAAATGCTGTGGCTTTGAGCATGAGAGGCTGGGCTATTACTGCTTATAACTATAGAGATGGTAAAATTCATAATTATGGAATGGATACCCACAATCTATTCGTTCCTATGTCTGTTAAGCCGTTGTTAGTTATTGATGTTTACGAACACGCTTATATGATAGATTATTCTATTAATAGAGCTGAATATCTTGATGCTTTCTTTGATAATGTAAACTGGGATGTTGTTAATCAAAGGTTTGAGGCAGCTTTAAAGCTATAATTTACTATTTAATAAAAATAATGAAATAGTCGTCTTATTATTTTGCAAGGCGGCTTTTTTTTTTATTTATGCTGTTTTTCAATGTGTTTTTATACTTTATTTGTTAGAAGCAATTACGCACTGAATAGGTTATTATTATATTTATTGGCTGGAAAATATTTTTTGGTTATTTAAATAGTTTTATTACTAATAAAATAAGCTATAATAAAATAAAGAAAATTTAACTGATGAGTAGTATAAAATACCTAACAGGGGCGTTATGAAAATTAAACTAAAAAACTTGCTAATAATATTAATAGCGGCTTTTATTTTTTTGCAGGGCGGGTGCGTTGATTCGCCGGCTAGAAGTAAAAAAAAGAAAAAAAAAGATGATAAGCCCACCGGTATATCAGAAGCTGAGGTTAAAGAAATAAATAAATCTATAAGTTCATTGACTAAAAAAGTTTATGCTTTGGGCCTGTTTTCGCCTGATGATAATTCTAAGTTGGTTGAGTTAAAGTTTAAGCTGGATGATGCAATGGAAGCCAGTGATAGCAGTCCTGTTTTGGCTAAGCTGTATTATAACGCCGGTTATGTTTATATGAAAAGAGAGTATACAGACCTGGCGATTCAATGCTTTCAAAGTGTTTTGATGCATTTCCCGCGTTCTACCTATGCTCAACGAGCTAAATTTGAATTGAAGAATCTTGGAGTTAACACTGAGACAAAAGAAGATGAGTCAAAAGGTAGTGCTAGCGCTGAAAAAGAAAAATATTAAATTTTTGTGTTACAAATTAATAAAAAAACATTGTATTAATATTAATTTTTGATATTCACTGCATTAAAATAATTAGCAGAATAATACAAAGGGAACAGGTAAATGTCTGTTAATAACTATGGTGCTCCTTATAATAATCCTTATGGCTATAATAATTATCCACCGCCTTATGCTCAAGCCCCTCCGCAGGGCATGTACATGCCACCGCTACCTAAAAAGACACATTATGTAAGAAATGGTGTTTTGCTAGGTGGGTCACTAGCTGCTGGGATTGGCGCTATAAGTCATACTGAAAAAGTAATTAATTCTAGTGTTTTATCTAAAATAGCCAAGTTTGCAAAAGGTAATCCGATTGCAAGTACTTCATTTGATTTACCTTTGAAAGAGTCTGGCAATGGAAAAATTATAGAAGTTTTAGCTTCAACAGAAGAGTCTATAAAAAAATTGGCTACCCACTTAAATGAAAGTTTGGGCCCCGGAGGGCTTGGGATTATTAAAAGTGATGCGATTAATGTAGCGTATGATACCGGGAAACAAGAGTATAGCCTGGCAAAAAAACTTTTAACTAAAGATTGGACAACGTTAAAAGCAGCTGGTACACTCGGAGCCGTAGGTTTTTTAGCAGGTGGTGTTGTTGGGTTGATACTGTCTTGGTTAAAAAAGGATAAATAAATTAGGCGAGATTGATTTATAATGTTGCAATTAAACTCTATGCGAAGCAATGCAAAAGTACAAAATTTGAATAGTAGAAAAAACATGAAATCCGCACGTCAGGAGCAAGCAGCTAGTGTAGCTTTTAGAGGTATGGAGATAGGCAAGCGTATAAAGCCTATAATAGAAAATGTAAAGAAAAACGCTAAAAATTATTTTGAAGACAAGTGTGAGAAGGCGGTAGAGCTTTTGAAAGGTATTTTTAGGTCAAAGCAGCATCCACCAACATTGCCAAAAGATGCAAAAAAGTTTAACCTATCAAATAAGCCTCCGACTTTGCCCTAGGTTTTTACTTTAATATATCACTTTTGTTTTTACAGTTTTTTTTATGTTTATATTAAAATGTAAGGAAAAAATAATTATAAAAAATGGGGTGTAGTTTAAATAAAATGATTGTAAATAAATCAGCACGCACTAATGTTGCTCAAATTAAAAATAATAAAAAGAAAATGCCAATGCAAGCTTATAATAAGAATATAAGCTCAGAACATTGTTGTTTTAAGCAAAATGGTAACTTTAATAAATACTTACTAAATTTTACGGGCCTTTTTAGTAAAAATAAGCAAGATAAACAGCAAGATAAAATATTTTCTTTGGACATTAAGCCTTCTTCTCTTGTAGAAATATATGTTGCAGCAAAACAAATTAATAATGAAGACAGCAAAGCATTAATAGAGTATATAGGCGAAAAGTTAGAGGAAAAAGTAGCCGTGGCTGAAATTGCTACTATAATAGCAACTAAGAATGATGTGGCTGCTGAAAATGCTTTTGTGGATAGGCTAAAGTCTATTGATAATATGTATGTAAAAGATGATAGAGAAGAGAAAAGAGTAGACTCTGCTAAAGCATTAGGTATTATCGGAGCTGTCACCAAGGATCAGGTGTTGTTCGATAATATTATTGAAATACTAACTAATTATGATGCTCAATGCCTAAAAGACAAAAGTGAAGAGGTGAGAGCAAGCTCAGCAGAGGCACTGGGAAAGATGGGAGTAGCTACTAAAAATGTGGACTTGCAAGATAAAATTGCAAATGAGTTAATGGCACCCGGAAAAGGAATTAACGATAATCAGCAAAAGGTAAGAGGCCGGGCTGTAGAGGCATTGGGAAGTATAGGAGCTGCTATTAAAGATGTAGGCTTGCAAGGTGTAATTGCAACTACTTTAATAGTAATATCTGATAATATGTATATAGCTAATAATAATGAAAGTGAACAGTTTTATGTAGGTGGGGCTTTGACAAAAGCTTTTGGAAAGATGGGAGCTGCTATTAATGATACTGATTTGCGTGGAAAAGTTATAGGTGAGCTAACAGCTGATGGTAAAGGCATTAACGATAATGATCAAAATGTAGCTGCAAAGTCGACACTAGCACTTGGAGAAATAAGATCTGCATTAAAGGACGAAAATGCTTTAAATGAAATAATTACATCCTTGATAGAGCCTACTAAAGGTATTAATCATGCTGATAATCTTAGATGTTTATACTCATTAGAAGTACTGGGGCCTTTGGTCGCTACTAGTAAGGATGCTGAATTGCATAAAAAAGTTGTAACGGAATTAACAAGAGAAGATAAAGGTCTCAACAGCAGCAACCCTGCTCAACGAAGAGCTTCGGTAAGGGCATTGGGTCTTATAGGTGCTGCAACCAAAGATGAAAGTTTGCAAAGGCTAATTATAGGAAAGCTAACTTCAGAGGAGAAAACGGGCATTAATGACCGTAATTATTTTGTAAAATTGCCTTCAGTTAAAGCATTGGGGCTTGTTGGAGTTGCGACTAAAGATAAAGATTTGCAAAGGCTAATTATTGATAATCTAAGTATATGCTTCAATCAAAATAGTTCTAGAGTAAAAATAGCTTCTATAAGGGCTTTAAAAAATATCGCATTGAAAAAAGGATCCTTGCTTACTAGTGAAAAGGTTGGGGAAAAAGATGGAAAACCTATTTTTAAGACTCTTTTTACAAAAGTATTAGAAGAGGTAAAAAATACAAGAGAATTAACTAACGATCCTAATATTTATGCAGAAGCGGTTGTGGCGCAAAAGGACCTAGAAGCTAGGAACTCTATTTTATTGGGCATAAGTGCGTTTTCGTCAATGCCATCAAAAAATGATTTAAATCTTTTTATAAAAACTCTTCCTGATGCTGATCAAGAAAGAGTTTATGCATGGTTAGGAGAACATAAAAATTCAGACAACGATGAAGAATTAGAAAAGATTGTATCTACTCTTGCTGTAGGTAAAGAAAGAGTAACTACGCCTGATGAGATAAAGCTAAATATATTTAATGCCGCTACTCGCTCTGAAAGTAGTAAAAGCAATTAGAGGCAAATTGTTTTTTGCCTTGGTTTGGTTTATGCCGACTCTTTTATTTCTAAAGTAAAATGTGAAAATTTATTATTAGGAACTTTTAAGCATTCTGTCTATGCAATTAAATGCTTTTTGCGCTACATCTTTATTAACATTAATTTCTGGCTGCTCTGTTTCTAAGGATTTTAAGATATCTTCCAGTTTAATCTTTTTCATATCTTCGCAGTATGCTTTTTCTGATACCCATATGAATTCTTTTTCGGTGTAATCTCTTTGCAGCCTGTCTACAACGCCTTTTTCCGTTACTATAATGAACTGTTTATTCTTGCTTTCTTTTGCATACTTCATAATAGCAGTTGTGCTGCCCACAAAGTCAGCTAACTTTATTACTTCCGGGTTAGATTCCGGGTGGATCAGTGTTAAGGCGTCGGTATATTTATTTTTCTTTTCTTCTACTTCTTTTGGTGTAATTTCCCAATGTATAGGACAAAAACCTTCAAAAGAAATAACTTGTTTGTTTTCGAGCTTGGAATCGATATAAGAGCCAAGTCCTTTGTCCGGTACAAACAATACTTTGTCAGAATCTAAAGATTCAACAATTTTTACAGCATTTGCACTGGTGCAACATATATCAGATTCTGCCTTTACATCAGCTGTTGAGTTGATATAACATACTACCGGCAAATTTGGATATTTTGCCTTAAAATCTTTTAATTTCTCAGCTGTAATCATATCAGCCATCTGGCAACCTGCTTTTAGTTGAGGTAGTATAACTTTTTTGTTTGGTGATAATATTTTGGCGGTTTCTGCCATAAAATATACACCTGCAAATATGATTATTTTTGCATCATTATTTGCCGCAACCCGGCTTAGATACAAAGAATCACCAACATAGTCGGCAACTTTATCGACTTCGATATTTTGATAGCAATGTGTCAGTATTATGGCATGTTTTTCTTTTTTTAATTTGTTAATTTTATCAATTAATTCAATATTTTTCACTGTTTATATTCCTAAAGCTTTTCTTCTTTTTTACTTCCTTGAAATTTATTATATCAATAAATTTTTCTAATTAAAAATAATAATTCATTTGTATGTATCTAAAATAATTTACATTTAGTACTATAAACAAAGACGCAATTTATACAGCTTTAAGACCTGATTATAGTATAGATCATGTTTTTAGTTATAAAATTATTAAATAAATCAGAAAAATATTTTAAAGCTAGTATATATTATTGTTGTTTACTTATTTACACTGGAGATTGAGAAGAGCAGCCATGAGCATATTTGATGCATTCTTGGGTACAAAGAAAAAGTCTTATGTGGGTATAAATATTTGTTCTAAATCCACAATAGAAGTTATAGAGTATGATACGAATAAAATGGAGATAAAAAAATACCATAAGTCTCCATTTGCCTATGAGAATTCAGCTAAAAAAGTTAGTAATCCACAACAGTTGGAGCTTGAATTACAGAAAATACTTCAAGAATTAAACATATCTAAAGGTCGTCAAGTTGTATTAACATTGCCAACAGTTTTTATGACACACCAAACCCTTCCTGCTGACTTGCTGGAAGATGAATTGAAAATGGCAGTGACTTCTGAGACTGAAAAAAACTACATCTTTTTAAGGGAAGAACCGGTTGTTGATGTAGAAGTTATTTCTGAAAACGATGAGACAGCTACTAAATATGTTTTAGCATCAGCTGTTCAAAAATCTGAAGTGGATAATTTAAAAGATATTTTTAAATCTATAGGGTATAAACTATTAGCAATAGATAACTCTATTGCTGCATTATTAAGAGGTTTATCACTTACAGGTTTAATTTCGAGTGATATAGCAGAAAGCAAGCTGTGGTGCGTGTTGTTGATAAACTCTAACAGCGCAGCTACCCTTACTTTGATGGGCAGCAAGTTGATTGATATAATTGAAGAGCCTTTAGCAATTAAATCGTTTAGTCTTGATGATATTTATAATTCGATTTTGAACTCTTCGATAGATACAATTAGGGCTAAAGGGCCAGAGCATCTTGTTGTAATTAGTAAATCTGATGAAATATCAGCTGAAAAGCTTGTTTCTCAAATAAATGTTGATTTTGTTATAGATTTTATTGAACAGAATCAGTATCAGAGTCAGGATTTATTCCACCGTGGCTATGGTTCTGATGAACCTCAGGAGTTAGAAGAGTATTCTAAGGTGGTAAACCTGGAGGCTGTTGGGACTTCTGTCTGGGGTAATACACCAATAGGCTTAAGTTTTAACTTTTTAGATAAAAAAAATGATGATGATATTGCCCAAAAAGTAAAACTTATGGGTAGAGATGTTATCTTAAGCAGAAAACAAGTGCAAAATGGAATTTTAGGCTTGATTGGCTGTTCAATTCTGACCTTGGGGGCTATGTATTTTGTATTAAATCTGTTGATTAGCAATGCGGAAAAAGAAATCTACAGTTTAAACAATGAATTAAGTAAGACTAAAAATCTTTTATCCTCTGGGGGTAATCTATCAGAAAAAACTAATTTTATCAGAACAACTCATAAATCTAATGAAACAATAAAAAATGCTTATGATGATATTGGTAGCTTGATACCGCAAAAATTGTGGTTGGATACTATGGATATTAATAATGAAAAGCATATAAAAGTTAGTGGCAAATCTTATGATGTAGAAAGTATTATGACATTTTATCAGAATTTGAGCGGTAGCAATAACTTTAAAAATATAAAGATTGCATCGATAAAAGTTGTTTCAACTTCTGAGCAGCCTATTAGGCAAAAGAGCACAACTTATTCTGGTCTGCCAAAGCCCATAGTACCTACTATTGTACCCGATAAGATATATCAGTTTGTTATAAACAATTAATTTATGGGAAAAATCAAATGAGAAAATTGATAGATAAAAATACTATTTATTACTTTATTACTTTTCTATTAATATGGGGGTATGTTGGTACTCAATATATATATCCTATAATAGAAAGTTATTTAAGTAAAAATAATCAAATTACCAGATTGCAGAATCAAATTGATATGGAACAGTTAGCACAGAAGCGTATGGCAATAACTGTTAGCAAGCAGCTTCCTTATGAAATATACAAGCCTGAAGTCATGGGCGGTGCTATAGAAAATAAAGCTGTTGTGTTAGTTGATCAATTGGTAAATAAAATTAATAAAACAGGCAATAAGATAATTGAAATATCATTTCATACCAAAGATAGTGAGCGCAATAGCTCATCATCAAGAGATGCTTATAAATTTAATATTGGCGGTGTGAGTTATTTAAAGTTAAAATTCCTTCTTAGTTCTAATTATAAGTCTATTAAAAATTTAACAGAAGAACTTTATAGTTGGAAGTATCTTTCACTTATTTATGACATAGACATAAAGCCCGAGACTGATGAGAGTTATATGGCTCATTCTGCTCAGGCTTCTACTGCTTTAAGAACAAATTTTGAAGTTTTATTATTTTTAGATAACTAGTAACTGTTATTTAATAAATTATCTTTATGTTGCGTACAAGTATAACAGCTGCCTAACTCTAAATAAAATTCTTTGGAGAAGTCTTTTAAATTGTTGCCGATTTTGCCTCTTGGATCATTTATTAAGAGAGGACAAACATATACCCCTTGAGCAGTTATTACTCTTGAATTGTAACAATCAAATTTTTTCATATCGCACATAGCCAAGTCTTCTGAGGATACAATTTCGTTATCATTGTAAATTTCAAAATTTTTAGCGTATTCTCCTAACTTAATAGGAGGTATTACTTTAATATCTGATTCGTCAAATTCCATATCTAAGCTCGAGAATAAGCGAATAAAACCTTGTTTTAGTTCTGCATCAGACTCTTCCCAAAGGTTTACTACTGATATTATAGGTACAAAGCCGTATCTGTAAAGGTTTTGTATTGCATTAACCGCTTTTTTATAGACACCTCGCCCTCTTATAGAGTCGTTTTTTTCTTCATCATAGTGATCTATACTTACTCTGAATAGTAAGTCATTTTCTCTTTCCTGATCGATTTGTCTTAAAAATCGGGCTTTTTTTTCATTGATCAAAATTCCATTAGTAATTAATGTTACGTTAAACTTGTTTAAGCAAAGCCTGATGATTGTATTGATATCAGGATGTTGTAAGGGTTCTCCTCCGTTTAAATAAATCTCTTGGATTTCGTGTTCTTTTGCATCTTCCAATGCTTTTTTTACTTTGTCTAACCCCAAAAACTGCTTATTTTTTTCATTTGCATTGCATGATAAATAACAGTGTTTGCAACTTAAATTACATGTAGAATTTGACAGTTGAAACCATAAATTTTCAAGCCTGTTTAATTTAACTGACGGTGCCTTAAAACTTAGTTGTGTTATCATATTACCCTCCTTACTGATTTGAATTGTAAGGAAGAAATGTTTTATTTGAAATAACACAACTGTCCTAGCACTTCATTATAATCAACCAGGTAATTTACCTTATGTGATCAACAAATGCATTATTAAACAGTATGCTAATTATACTGTAACTACTACTTTAAATTGCCTGGTTTTTTTAAATCTTTTATTTCTACCACTACTACTTATTTTATTTGACCTTTTAGGGTTGACTATTAAAACTAGTGTTCGCCTGTCTGCCTTTTAATTTATTGCTTGATGTTTGGTCTTACAACATAGATTCTAAAATTTCTGCATTTTTATTGACTATCGCACTGTTTCTTACTTTTGTACGATATATATATGTGCGTAGTGCTTCTCTAATGAGTTCACTTCTTGTTCTTTGCTCGTCATTAGCGATTTCGTCAATTGTACTTAAAAAATCATCTGTCATGGATATTAATACTCTTGCCATCCTTAATCTCCTCTTTACTCCAGCTTACCGATTGATTAGAAAACCATTCAAGTTTATAAAAACAAATTTCTTGTTTGAATTGCATAAATATGTATTTTCTTTACATAACTTTACATTTTTTTTAATAGCTGAAATTATTTCTTTTCCTTCTAATTTCATCTATTGGCGGAAGAGGAGGCATTGCCTCAAAATCATCTTCAATTTCTTTTTCTATATCTGTATTTCTGCCAAAGTTATGATTAAAATTGTTCGAATCATTAAAATCATCAATTTCAACTTCTTGCTGTTCAAAAATATTTGAAGACTCTTCCATTCTTGCATATTCTTCGTCTATTAAAGCTTCAAAATTAACTTTTTCATTTTGCTTTAGTGTTGGATCAATAATTATTTCAGGATAAATAAAATCTACAAAAGGTCTATCTTTTGTAATTTTTTTCATATACTCTCGCCAAATTATTGCAGGTAATCCACCTCCTGTAATCTTTTTGGTTGGTGTGTTATTATCATTACCAATCCATACACCTGTTGCATATTCCGGAGTGAATCCCATAAACCATGCATCTCTATAACTATCAGTAGTACCGGTTTTACCTGCTGCGGGCCTGCCAAAGTTGGCAGCTCTGCCTGTTCCTATTTTGATAACCTGGGTCAGCATATCAACCATGCTTGCAACTACTTTGGGTGAAAAAACTCTTTTAAATTTAGTTTCTGCTTGGTAGATAATTTTACCTTCGGATGTTTCTACTCTTTCTACTGCATAGGGCTGAACTTTTATTCCTCCGTTTGCAAAGACTGAGTAGGCACTTGTTAGCTCGAATAAATTAACACCATTCGATCCTAGTGCAATAGTCGGATCTTTTTGCAGTGGGGTTGTTATACCAAGCTTTCTTGTAGTTCTTATTGTTCTGGATATACCATATTGTGTTATGAGCCTTGCTGCAATTACATTTGAAGAGTAAGCCAAAGCTTTGTACAAAGGAAGATCGCCTCTGTATCTGTCGCCATAGTTATGAGGCTTCCACTTTGCAATTCTTATAGGGGCATCTGAATAAATTGATTGTGGTGTTGCGCCATTTTCTAAAGCTGTGGCATATACAAACAATTTAAAAGATGATCCCGGTGGTCTTATTGCTTGTGTTACTCTGTCGAATTGGCTTATTGAATAATCTTTGCCACCAATGTAGGCTACAATTTTACCTGTAATTACATCAAAAGTAACTAGGGCTGCTTGTTGCCAAGGTTCTTTGAATCTCCATTTATTAATATTCTTAGTTATGGTTTCTGTTGCATTTTTTTGATATTTATAATTTAGTGTTGTATAAACTTTATAGCCACCTTGAACAAGTTCTTCTTCCTTAATTCCTGCATTTTGGTTTAATTCTTTGAGTGCATAATTAATAAAGTAGGGAGCTTTATTCAGTGAATTTGGACGGTTTTTATAATCAAGCTTTACTTCTTCTGCATTAGCTTGATCTGCTTGCTCTTGAGTAATAAATTTTTCTGCGAGCATTCTTCTTAAAACCATTTTACGTCTTTTTAATGCTAAATGCATATTTCTGTATGGAGTGTAAGCAGATGGTGCTTGAGGCAGGCCTGCAATTAGTGCGCATTCTGCAAGGTTTAAATCTTGTACTTTTTTATCAAAGTAAATAGCTGCTGCTGCTGATATGCCGTATGCTCCTTCGCCTAAATAAACGTTATTTAAATACATTTGCAGTATTTTGTCTTTTGGGATAGATTTTTCCATTCTGTAGGCTATTATTAATTCTTTTATTTTTCTGTCAAAAGTTTTTTCTGTTGATAAAAATAGTATGCGTGCTAATTGTTGGGTGATTGTACTTGCACCTTGCACTAGTTTTCTTGCTTTTAAATTTTTTATTACAGATCTAAACAAGGCAACAGGGTCAAATCCTTTGTGTGAGTAAAAGTTTTTATCTTCTATTGCAACAATTGCATTTTTTAAATCATCAGGGATATCTTCTATTTTAACTTTTTTATACTTGTAAGCTCCAAAAGTTTTGATTACAACTTTATCTTGAGACATTATTTGCGATGTTAGTGTGGGTTGGTAGTTTTCTAACTTTGTAATTGGCGGAAGGTTTTTAAAATAAACATATACAGATGCAGTTCCCGCTAAAAATACTGCAAATACCACTAATAATACAATTAAACAATATCCCCTATGCTTATCCATTTATATAAATTTCCTATATCCTCTAAAACATTTTGTACTACTTATAATTTTACCCTATTTAAAGATTATCTTAAATAAAACAAATAAAAAATCAATTTACTTAAATTATTACAAAATCTTATAATTTACATCAAAAATAGGCAAAATTATATTAGATAATTGGCTAACAAAGTAGGCTATAGTAAAAAGTTTTTCTTATTTAAATTTAAATAAGAAATAAAAAATGATGGGATTATAAAGGGTGAAACCCTTTAATCAACGACTAAGGGGGTAGATACAAAAAATTTAATTCCAATAAGGGGCAATAATGCTCATTATGTCAGGATCCTGTGCAACTTCTTCTGCACTGTTGAACTCAACACCGTTATCAATTTCATATGTTGCTATAGCATCTATTATCGAATTAACATCGGCATGTGTCAGGTAGCTGCCATCATCTGCTAACTCGATTCTTTCTATTATCCTGCTGGAAGAATTATAATATTTAATAGAAACTTCATGACCAGTGTTGTAGCGCATTGTAAGATCAGAGCCTTGCTCGAAGAATGAAACCTGATTTTTATTTATATTTTCACCGAGCATTATAGTATCAAAATCTTCACTTGTTTTATCTTTGTTATATAGAGTATCCTTACCATCGCTTTCTTCAAAGCTGTAAACATCACTGCCTGAGTAATCATAAATTGTATCATCGCCTGTATTGCCATAGATAGTATCATCACCAACATAATCGTAAATTTTATCATTGCCGGCATTGCCTTTTATTTTATTATTTTTTCTATTTCCGTAGATAAGGTTATTTAGATCATTGCCAGCTCCGCTTATTGCAGAGTCGCTTAAGCTAAGCCGTTCTACATTATCAGCAAGTGTATAGTCAATAGACGCATATACTTTGTCATACCCGTTATCTTGCTCTTCAATTATAATATCACCTGTGTTATCAATAATATAAATGTCATCACCTGCGTTGCCAATCATTGTATCTTGGCCGGAGCCACCCCTTAGTTTATCATTTCCAGCTCCTCCCACAAGATTGTCATCACCGGACTTGCCCCAGAGGATATCATTACCTTCATTTCCGATTAATGTATTACTTTCTTTGGTTCCCCATAGCGTATTGTTTAAGTTATTGCCGGAACCTGTTGTGGCATTGTTTTTTAGCTGAAGATTTTCTATATTATCAGAAAGCGTGTGATCTATATCTGAATAGACGGTGTCTGTGCCTTCATCTTCCAGCTCTAGTAGTAAATCTTGGAGGTTATCCACATAATACTTGTCATCTCCTATACCGCCAATCATTGTATCAGAGCCTTGCCCCCCATTTAATTCGTCATTGCCGCCATCAGCTTCAATATAATCATTTCCTGCCCCTCCCAGCAGAGTGTCATCGTTCTGTAATCCGTAAATTGTATCGTTGCCGGGTTTACCGTCTATTTTGTCAAAAGATATAACTTCATAATCAGTATGTTGTTCATGAATTAAGGCTCCAGTGTAGTCATATCCTTTATAATTACAGGTTAACTGATTTCCATTGCTATCATAGGTGCAGTTATATCGGTAATGGTCTCCAAGGTTGCCTTCGTTATCATATTCATTATAATCTACGCTGTCTATTTTTCCGTATGAATTATAAACAGCACTATATTCACTATGAAGAGTTGTATCTCCATTAGGATCAAACATTTTATAGATTTCACTTGATCTGTTTCCGTATGAGTCATAACCCCAATAGAATTCTTGATGGAAAGTTATACCTCCGCCTATGGCATAAATTTTGTAGATATCACTTAATATTCTTCCTTCTGAATCATACGACCAGTTGTATTCGTTATGATATGTTAAGTTATTACCCATATCATAAATTTTAAATATTGAACTTAATTGGTTCCCAAAAGAATCATGGGTCTTGGTGTATTCGCTTTGGTAAACTTTTTCACCATCAGAGTTATATCTTTTATAGACTTCACTTGAGTTATTGCCATTAGAGTCGTAAGTCCAGGAGTAAGTTGCATGATAGGTGATAATATTATTAGAGTCATAGGTTTTATATGTTGAGTTTATTTTGTTGCCATTAGAGTCATAAGTCCAGTTGTATTGGCTGCGGTAAGTTATATTTGAATTAGGACCATAAGTTGTATAAGTTTCACTTAATAAATTTCCGCCGGAATCATATGTCCAATTATTGTCGCTAAGAAAAGTAATAGCACCGTTTGCATCAAGCTCTTTATATGTTTTGTAAATTAGCTGACCATTAGCAGCATAAGCCCAATTATAAATTTTTTGACTAATTATATTATTATTAGCGTCTAAAATTTTGTAAGTCTCGTTTAGTTTATCCCCGATAGGGTTGTAGATATAAGTTGTTTTAATAGTTTCATAAATATTATTATCACTGTCATATTTTTCAATTATAGCTGTTAGGGGCCTTCCGATTGAATTGTATGACCAGCTGTATCCCCAGTGAAAAGTAATACTTCCATTTTTATCATACTCTTTGCTTGTGTTGCTTAATATACTTCCTGTTGAATCATAGGTCCAGGTTTGCTCATCAGTTTTAATAATATTATTACTGGCATCATAGTTTTTATGAATTTGGCTTAACCTATTACCATCAGTGTCATATGTCCATACACAGGACCAGTTATCACTAATATTATTGTTTTCATCATATTTTTTATGTTGTTCGCTTGTTTGATTTCCATTATTATCATAAGTCCAGGTATGTTCTATTTGATGATTAAGTACTCCATCAATGTATACTTTATAATTTTGGCTTAAGCTCAAGCCTTCAGAATTATAGGTCCAATTGTAGTTTTCTTTTCTTGTGATATTTTCATCAGAATCGTAGCCTTTGTAGGTGTAGCTTAATTGATTACCTTCTGAATCATACGTAAAAAGTAGCTCGTATACTAATTTTTCGTTATCTTTTATTATATAACCGGTCATCTGTCCATTTGAGTTATAGCTTATGATATCTTCTCTTGTACCTTCTTTTTCATATATAACCAGTGAATTACTACCTGTAATTAATGTATTATTACCTGTTGTTCCATATAATGTAGTCATCAAAATTTCCCCATAGTTTTAACCACGTCTTTTTGTCCCAATATTTGTGCTTATTAGGACAATTTTAATTGTTTAAAATAAAATTATCCATGTTGATTGGTTAATTTTGCGTATAGTATTTTTTTGATTTATTAACTATGGTAAATTTAAATAATTTAGATAAAATCTTATTTAAGCAGATTATTGTTTATCTCAAAAAATTTATCTTCTACTTTTTGCCTGTAATATTCTTCTTCTTCTTCTGTAAGCTCTTTTGGTATATATATGGGGTCACCAAAGGTGGTTGTTATTTTAGCAAATGGATATGGGATTTGGTACTTATCCCAGGATTTAGCTTCGAATATTACTTTTGTTTGTGGAACCATTGGTATAATCGGAGCTTGGCTTAGTTGAGCTATTTTTATTATACCTTCTTTTACTTTGTATATTGGACCTTTAGGACCATCAACTGTGTAGGCTATGTTTTGGCCGTTGTTTAGAGCTGATATTATATCTCTTAGTGCTTTAGCTCCACCCCTGCCTTTTGATCCTCGAACTAGAGAATAGCCTATAGTATCGCATATTTTTGCGATTAATTCTCCGTCATTGCTTTTGCTTACTAAAATACTTACATTTTTTCTGTCTTTTTTACTAAAGCTTGATAGTCCGTATTGCTTTCCATGCCATATCGCATATATCGCCGGTGGCAGGTCTTTTTTGTAGTTTATTTTTTTATGTCTGAAAGATAAATCATAAGAATAAAAAAATGGAATAATTAAGGAGTATAACGAATTTATCTTTAATTTTTCTTTGAATTTTTTATTTTCCATTTAATGACTCACTTATAATAGTTGCTACTTCCTTAGATGCAACTTTATTGCCCAATTTTTCTCTTATATCAGCCAAGTCTGACTTCATTTGATTTCTTTTAGCTTCATTGTGGATAAGTTCTAGAGCTTCTTTTGCTATAAGTTCAGGCTTTGCCTTATATTGAATAAACTCTTCAATTATCTTTTTGTCTGCTATGATGTTGGGCAGTGAAACAAATTCAAGATACCTGATTAGTCTGTATATTATATAAACAATGGCTGGCCCTTTGTAGCTTACAATCATTGGTGTATTGAAAAGCGTAGCTTCAAGAGTTATAGTGCCTGACGCCAGTATTGCAACATCACTGTTTGCCAGTAGTTGTTGGCTTTGGTTTTTGATGATTTTTAAGTCGAAATCCATTTTATCTTTAAATTTATCAAGCTGTTTATTTAAAAGTGCTTCATCTATATTGGAGGCTACGCCCATGCAAAATTGAACTTTTTTTGAGCTGTTGAAAATTAGCTGAGCAGCATTTAAGAATATAGGGACAAGATGATTGATTTCCATTTTTCTGCTGCCAGGGAAAAGCCCGATGATCTTTTTGTTTGGGTCAATATTATTTTCTTGAATAAATTTTTCTCTTGATACATCCATGTTTAGCTGTGAGACAAGAGGGTGTCCTACATATTGCGCGTTTACACCTGCTTGTTTATGGATATTTTCTTCGAATGGAAGAATTAGCAGCATTTTTGAGATGTTCTTTTTTATTGCATTTAAGCGTCCTTTTCTTGATGCCCAGACTTGTGGTGAAATGTAGTAAAAAACATTTACCCCATGCTTCTTAAGTTCTTTGGCAAGTCTTAAGTTAAACCCGCCATAGTCTATTAAAAGCACTAAGTCCGGCTTATATTCATCTTTTAGGTATTTAATTATATTTTTGCCCAGATTTATATGGCTTATTAAAGCCTGTAGCGGTGCAAAGCCAAATACTCCCATATTAGAATTAGAATGAAATATTTTTACACCTGCTTGTTCAAGTTTTTTACCGCCAACAGCTTCTATTGTTGCATTTGGCATAAGATGCTTAAGCTCATTTACAACATGAGCTGCGTGTGTATCGCCTGAATGTTCGCCTGTTACAATAAATATTTTTTTCATACTGCTATAAATACCATATTGTTTTTGTCTGCAAACTTAATCATATCGCTTCTTTGAACTACAAAAGTTTTGTCAGCCTCTATTGCTAAAACGGTAGCACCGTATTTTTTCATTGTTTTAAGAGTGTTAAGACCAACTGTTGGTATGTCAAATCTGCAATCTTGATCTGGTTTGCTAACTTTAACTACTACTGCTTTGCCATTACCTAGCTGAGCTCCTCTTTTTATTGCTCTATCAGTACCTTCTATTGCTTCTACTGCGAGTATCATTTTATCCTGGACTATAACAGATTGCCCAACATCTAGGCCTCCCATTTCCTTTGCTATGTGAAAGCCATATTCAATATCAATTAGTTGCTCTTGGGTTGGGGCATGTTTGCCTATTTGACCTTTTGAAATAAGCAAGTCCTTTAGAAATAGAGATTGATCAATAACTTTTATGTTTTCTTTTTCCAGTTCTTCTATTAGCGTTATCATTATTAGGTCATCATTTAACTTTTTAACTTGTTTCATAAGGCTTATAGCTTTTGAGTCTATTTTAGGATTTTTGAAAAGTAAGCCTTTATGTACTTTGCCGATAAAAATAAGCTGCTCTATTTCTTCTTGTTGCAATTTTGCCAGAATTTTTTTTAGTTCTCCCGGACCATAATTGTATGTTGATGTGCAATATTTTGCCAGATTTCTTTGATTTGCACCTGATAAGCATATTGCTGTTAAGTCTAAGCCATTTTCTTTTGCTGCTTTGGCAAGAATTAGCGGGAGTTCTCCACCACCTGAAATTACGCCTAATTTTTTTGATAGTGTTATATTTGATTTCATTTTATAAAGATCAATCCTAAGTTTTATTGTTGATTATTTCATAGTTTAAATTATACTTGGTCAATAAAGAGATTCAATCATATAATATTTTATATTTTTTCTCTGAATTATTAACTAATATTAAAATAATTCTTAAAAATTATCAAAAATTTTTCTTTAGGGGCTTTATTTATTTGTGGCTAGTAGATATTAAAAACCTGGGGTTAATTTAAAATGTTGAATTCTTCAAATTATTTAAAGTATAAAACTGTTAGCTTTCGGAGTAGCTCTAATCTTGATATTGGGAAAAAATATAATATGGGTCTATCCACTGCTGTGCATAGAGAAAAATCTGAGCAGGATAGATTAAATGAAGAATTTAGTAAAGCTTTTGATTATAAAAAGCCGGGTAATCTTTTAGATGCTGTAGATGAAATATTGCCCTCACCAGCTATAGCTCGAAAAAATGGAAGTGATAATAGTGACTGCAGCGTACAAATAAGTGAAGATGGGCATGTTCAAATAAATAGAACTAAAAATGGAAAAGAAAAACATTTATTTATAAAAGGCCATGAGTTAGACCCTGAGGTCTTTACTGATGAAAGTAAAAGGGCAATAGCTGAAGGCTTAAGGTTTAGGTATCCTTGGCCTCAACAATTATGGACTAAACATAATGGGCTGGATTGGCCACCTAGCGAAAAAATGCTTAACAGTAAAGTAAAAGTTGCTGCGGGGCATACTGATGCAAGAGGAAGAGAAAGTAAATTTATTGAAAATCTTAACCCTGGTGACAATATACTAGGTGTAAGTACTAAAGCTATAGTCTCTAAAAACCCTAAAGATTCATCTGTAACTTTGCTTGTGCAGCAGGATAATACATCCGGTCAAGATAGTGTGGCCCCTTGGATTGTTGCGCCTGTCAGATTTGAGTACAGTGAAAATACTGATAACCCTAATTCGCTGATAGCGTTTCCTGAGTATATTGAAGATAAAAAAAATTCAGATGAGTTTCCTATAAAAAACTTTAGGTGGGATGACTATATACTTGATAGTGAGCTCAATAGTAAAATTATATTGGCTAATCCATGTGCAAATGGTCCGTTGGAGGAACCTAAATATATTGCAAAGAGTACAAACTGGGCTTTTAGTGCAAACCGTGGGGATGAGGAAGTTGTATTGCTTAGAGGATCAGGAGTACATAAGGATCATTTTCAGGTATATGCTGAACAACAAGAGTATGTGGATCTTCAGCTTACTGGACCTATGGTACCTAAAGGTCAAAAGAGCAATGTTGCAATGAAGGTTGATTTTATTCCGCTTAATAAGCTTACTGATAATAAGTTTTCTACATTTGGGGAAACAGGCAATATTAAGAATGAAGTTATTACTCTTGCCAAGCTGCTTAAGAAAAAAGGCATCGTTAAAGAATAGTCTTTATCAGTTTGTCCATTTTTTTATTATACCCATAATTCCACTTGCACCTTTATACCTAAAGTTTATTAGTAGTTTTCTTAAATCTTCAGGTTTTTCACTTATAATTCCGTTTTTTTAAACGTAGTATTTATTTCTTTTGTGTTAATTAAATCAAGTAGGGTATCTGTAACCTTTAATTGAGAGTTGCCAATATACATTGAAATTTAAACTTGACTTTAAGTTGTGAATAGATAGTATATTAATTATGCTGCTCATCAATAAATTGATTTAGAGCTAGTATAAAATAAAATAATACGGAGAAGTGTCCGAGTGGTTTAAGGTGCAGTCCTGGAAAGACTGTGTACCGCAAGGTACCGAGGGTTCGAATCCCTCCTTCTCCATGTTTCATACGAATCAGGGGAGAGCAGCCCCTTTTTTAGTGCGTAAAGCTGGTATTATTGGGGAATTAGCCGAAAGAAAAAATAAAAGAGAATCAAAAAGAGAGAAATT
>JANQFW010000104.1 GCA_028277625.1 Candidatus Gastranaerophilales bacterium
TTAAATAAAATCAAGCCGCTAAGGCATATCTTTCTGATGGAGTTAATACTTTTTCTGTATCTGGTCCCATATAGATAAAATCTTCAACAAGAGCTTTAAGCTCTCCTGTTTCATCAGCAGCCATTGCATAGTTTAGATTATGAACATTGCCGTATCCAATTGCTTCGGGCAGATGCTCAACTGTTGACATATCTACAGATTCATCATACTCAATGGGGATTGTATAAAAAGTATTACTTTGAAGGTTAAATTCTCCTGCTTGAAATGTTTCACCATTTTTTATAAAGTCTGCTGTTTTAACAAGAGTGTTGCCGTTTTGCTCTTCATTAACGTCTGTAGTATTAAGGCTTATCTCTGTTATACCCAACTCATCAAGATAGAAAAATTCACCATTTTTAATTACTCCCAGCTCTACAAATGCTTCATCATTAACATCAATTTTATTATCTCCATTAGAATCAAGATCAGCTAGAGCCTCAAATCCATTAGCTGCCTTATTTCCACTAGCAAGTAAAGTTTGATCCCCAAATAATTCTTTACCGTCTGTTATCCAACCGTCTTTATCGACATCTCTAGCAAGGAGGCCATCACCTGCATTAGCCCATGCCGTCTGTTCAGCAAACCCAGAGCAATCCATATCAAAGTATGCGCCGTTGGTTACAGTAGTTGTACTTACTATACCATCTCCATTTAGATCAAGTATTAAGGGGTCTTTTCTATCTTGGGTATCTTCACCTTCGTTAAAAGGATCAGTAAATGATGGATTTGTATATGAATCATTTACACTACCACCTACCAATTCATCTGATCCTCCATTTCCCCCAATTGTATTTAACCTTTGACCAGGTTTTGATTCAGGAGTAGGATCCGCATTAGGAGCTGGATTTCGAGGTGGTATAATGCCGTTATCCGGGTGAAAAGGATTGTATTTTGGATCTACATTTTCAGGTTTGAGATGTTCATATGGATCACCAGATAGCCACATTCCATAAGCTGCTGCTACAACTAATAAAACTAAAGCTCCTGTTGCTGGGACTGCTGCTGTTGACATACTAATTTTCTCCTTCACTTTTCTTTAATAAATTTAAGTAATGTAAACCTTTTTCCTTATGCCCAGTCTTCAAATAAGACTCTGATATTCTTTTGTAAAAGGAAGGAGGCAGATCTTTTTTACTTAAAATTTTTTCATACTCAATTAATGCATCATTATATTTTTTTTGTTTAAAGTAAATATCACCTATTTTTAGAGAAAAAGATAGGTGCTCAGTATCTTTAGGCAGTAAACTTAAAGCTTTTTGATAATTTTCTATTGCAAAATCAAATTCATTCAATGCTTCATAATTTTGTGCCAAGCCTATATATGCTGGATAATCTTCTGGGTCAATCTTTAAAATTTTTTGATAATAACTTATTGATTCTTGATATGAATTTTTTTTAAAATAAAGGTATGCGATATTTGCATTTAGCTCTAGTATTTCAGGGCTATTATTTAATAAAATTTGAAAATAATTAATTCCATCATTAATAAACTCTGTATTTATAAAAGCTGTTGCTAGATAGCTATAAATAATATTTCGTTTTTTATAATTGTTTATCGACTTAAAATGTTTATCAATAGTTGCTTTTAATGTATTTATTGACCTTTTATATTCTTTTGTTTGTTTATAGCAATAAACTAAATATTCATAACAGTCTAAATTTTTACCATTATTCTTTATGTAGTGTTCAAGGTTATCTATTGCTTGCATATAATCACCTTGGATACCATATAACTTAGCTACCTGAAAATATTCTTCTAGATTAACAGGGTCAAGCCTTAATATTTTTTTTGTATAATATATAGCTTTTTCATAATCTTTTAACTTCCAATGACAACACTGTAATGCTTTATATATATTTTTATTTTCAGGTGCACGATTTAATAAAGTGCAAAATAATTTAATCCCTTCTTCATAAGCTTTTAACTCGCAAAAAGCTTCTATTAGGTAATTGTATAAGTCATTTAATTCCGCTACATTTTCTGTTTTATCAATAACTAGTTTAAATACTTTTATTAATTTTTCATAATCTTTTGTTTGACTATAACAATAAAATAAATATTCATAGCAATCATCGTCTTTACCATCATTTTCTATATAATATTCGTACAAGCTTATTGCTTGCTCGTAATCACCTTTTGCATAATATAATTTAGCTAATTGAAAATATCCTTTTAGGTAAGTTGGTTCAAGTTCTAATATTTTTTTAGTATAATATATGGCTTTTTCATAATTTTTTAAAACCCAGTAGCTGTATTGTAATCCACTGTAAACATCTTTATTGATAAAATTTAAACTTATACATATATTAAAATTTTCAATAGCTATATCATAATTACCAGCTTCCAAT
>JANQFW010000073.1 GCA_028277625.1 Candidatus Gastranaerophilales bacterium
TGTATTATAGAGGAGAATTTATGAGCTAATCTTCTCTATTTATGCTTAAACTTTATCAATGCTTCTTTTAATTTCAGCTGCGTAGCTACTTACATTTTCTTGATCTTCTACTATTATCATTGCGAGCTCAAATTTTCTCTTTAATTTATTAATATCTTCTAAAAGCATAATGTTTTCAATATTTGTTTCATAAGTTTCCTGGTTATTATCCATTATAACTGCGAGGCGGGTGTTAGAGTTTCTAACTTTTCTAATTTTTACAAGTGTTCCGATTTGCTCTTTTTGAGTGTCTATTACTTTTTTGGCTGATTTTCTTTTCATCTTATTTGCTTTGCTCCTTTATTTATCTATATCACAAGGATAGCTTGCAAACTGAGCAATTGGAACTGTTGAAGGCTTAAATGTTATCATTCGAACACAATCCAGCAACTTGAGTTAGTCTAAGCTGCTATGATTAGGTTTCATAACCTTACTGCTAATTTAGATTAAATATTATATTTCTATATTTTTGTTTGTAATAAAATTAAAATAACTTCAAGTTTATTGTATGAGAGTGGATTTATGAAAATACAAGGGCAAAGTATCAAGCTATTTATAATAGAATCTTTAAAGAAGTTAAAAACAGCTGAATTAAGTAATTGGGTAGGAAAAGCATATATAGGAGAACGAAAGCATTCTCTAATTATTAAAAAATTGGAAGAATTGAATAATACCACTGGTATTTATCTCCTTTTATCTAATAGTGAAGAAGACACAACTCTATATATAGGCGAAGCTGATGATGTCGCAAGCAGGGTCCATCAACATTATTCCAATAAAGAAAAAACTTGGTGGGAACAGTTTGTAATATTTATTAGCAAGGATGCTAATTTAACTAAATCCCACGTTAGATATCTAGAAAAAGAATTATATTTGCTGGCAAAAGAAAATTTAACTACTATTAATTTAGATAACGACAGCACTCCTCCTGGATCAAATCTACCTAATAGCGATATATCAGATATGAGCATATTTTTGCAAAATATTATTTTTGTACTAAATAACCTTGGGATAATAGATTTTACAAGTATAACAACAGAAAAAGCAGAAGTAAGTAAAGTTAATGAAAATATTTTCTACTTAAATTTATCAAAAAGCAATTTAAAAAGTTATCTTACAATTGATGAAAATGGGTACAAATTATTAAAAGGTTCGTATTTAGAGTTAGAAGTAAAAGAAAGTTTTAAAAATTCTAGTAAAAAATTGCGAAACAAATTAATAGAAAATAAGCTTATAATTCCTGATGAAAAAGGGGTATATATAGCTATTGAGGATATTTATTTTAAATCTCCATCTGCCGCTGCTGCTATTGTACGGGGAAGAGCTGCTAATGGCCAAAAAGAATGGAAGCTTCCAAATGGCAAAACTTTATATGAGTTTGAGTCAGAAGTTTAGTGTATATTTTGAAACTTTATATTTATTGTTCATCAAGATATAGTTTTATATTAAGTTTGAGGCTGTTAGGTTTAAGCTTTCAAATATAAGTTGAGGATTATCACTATTTGAATCTAATGCAATATCTACTACCAGCATTTTTTCTATACCTTTTTGGATTTCATCAAGTGATAATGAACTTTTTCTGATTTGATCTAAAAAGAAATTATAATTATTAAAGATTTCCTCCGATTCATTCAAAATAAGCTTATAGTGTTCATCACCTTTTTTGTGGTGGTTAATCAGATATATCTCTCTGATTTCATCAGCATTTAAATTTATACTATCAGGATTTTCCTCGATATTATTTACTAAAGCAGTAATTAAAAGCATTAAAGTGGTTAATAGTTGCTGTCCATCAATAATCATATGCTTAGGACAAGAAGACATACTATATAAGCCTTCTTGAATATAGATAATTGAACCAATAAAATGGGCTTTGATATTATCATTTTGGGCTGCGTTTGTTATATCATCCCAAAGAGCCTGACTTTGCTCTTCTGACGAGCTGTAATTTTTCTGATGCAAAGGGGTAATAAACTGTTTATTGCCATCTAAAAGTTTAAATAAATTTGATTCGTTAATTTTCACCATATATTCCTTTCTATAACTGTTATTCTAAACATGTTTAATACTGCTAATTCTTTGTTTAACAGTCAATAATACGTTGAAGCGCATCTTCTCTTGAACAATTCTTTAACTTACAAAAAACTTTTAGCCAATCATCAAGTACTTCAAGCTCTTTTTTATAAACAGTTTTAAAACTTCTTTTAGCTTTACTATCTTCCCAGGTAAAAAAGTCTAAAAATACTTCAGCCTCTTTTTTACTAGGTTCAAAAGCTTTTAGCTTTAAGTTTTCAATATCTTTTTGAATAATTTTTAAGGTTTCTTC
>JANQFW010000084.1 GCA_028277625.1 Candidatus Gastranaerophilales bacterium
TTTTTATTGCTTCTTCCATACGCCCTTTAAGGCCCATTAGATCATCATTTTTACTCCAACGGCGCAGGAGGACAATTTTGTTACGCAGCCTGTAATATAGAAATGCTGCGTATTTATCGTTGTCTTTTGGGCATGTGTCTTCAGTTTTTGCAGCTTCTTTAGTCAAAGCAGTATAGCCTCGTACTCTTTAAATCATTATAAAATAGTTGTAATATATTTTTAATTTATTTAATATATATTATAGCGTATGTATTAAAATTTTGCATGAAGATTGAATGGATGTTACAAAATCGTTACTAAGTTAATAGTATAGATAGCATTTTGTGCTATCAACAGCTTTAATTTGGTTATTTTTTATTAAAAAACAGTAATGTCTACTTTTAAAATTTTTAAAAGAGTGTTAAAATAAGAAAACAAGGACAGGGGTGCGCTAACACCCTTTTCAGAATCCTAAAATAAAGCTTCATTCGCGTCACCTCCCTTCGAGAAAGTTCGATCAATAAAAAATACAGACTAATCACCGTATGAAACAGTAATTAGCCTGTATCAGCTTTTAATATTTTTTAGTGAGCGATAATTGGGGCGTCTGCTCCATGATGGCTATGGGCTATGTTACTGTATGCCTTTGCATCAACAGTAGATTTTTTACTTAATAATTTTTCAACGTTGACAAAAACATTCTTGAATACGCCATCTTTACCTTTTTCTAATTCTACTTTATTGGCGTCATTTATCATCTTTTTACCCTTATCCACAAACTCTTTAGATGTATAATTAATAGGCTTAGAGTATGCAGCTGGAAGTGCATTAAATTCATTGTAAGTTATATCAGTACCTTTTTGGGCTAAGTCGAGTACATTTTTGCACCAGCTTTCCCAGGTTTTGCCTTCAGCCCAATCTTTTAAAGGTTTGGCATACTTGTCTTTATTGTTTATCATTTCAATATAAGCATTAGCTATGTCGCTTGGATCATTTGGGTCAAAGCCGGGAGCAATACCTGTAAGTTCTGCATAAACACCGGCAGTGTTAGCAACAGGTCCCGGTATGCGGGCAAGATTTTGCTCAGCCGGCACTAGCCCATAAGGCTCTTGAGTGGAGTTTAATCCTCCGATTGTTTTACCTTCTTCTCCTAGTCCAATATGAAGACCTCCAAACTCATTTGCATCAGGTAAAGATATAGATGTAATGGCACCCTTTAATTGATCGTGTCGGTTTACTATGTTTGCTAACTCCATTAAGTAATCTGAGTTAGCAATCTTCTTAGCTTCTAGCTGTTTTTTTGCAGATTCTTTTCCTAAGCTACCACTTTGAACCTGTTTATCTAATCTTTGTGCCTCTTGTAGGTAGTTAACGCCTCTATCTTCGCCATTAATAACAAGTACTAAGTTTGCCCTATCCCTAAGTCCTTTAGACTTTGCAAAGGCCTTAATTATGCCATGGTAATTTTTCTTTTCATCTAAGCGACCAACTGTTAAGACTTTGTGTAGTCCTTGTCGGTCTTTAGGTATATCCGCTTGATAGCGCGTACTAAATGAATCCATTGCATTTTTAATATGACCTTCTGTGTCAGAGCTTCTTAAGAATCTCTTTTTATCAACACCAGGAGTTATAACGTTAATATTATTAGGATCAATATCGTTAACTCCTTCAGTTTTTGTTGTGTATGGATAAGCATTTATTTGTTCTGTTATTTCGAATGGTGAATTAACAACGACTTTGGTCGTCGGGTCGGTAAACGCGATTTTTTCAGCCCGCATTCTGGAGGCAAATTCGTATTTATGATCATTTAGCAGTTCATCAGAATAATGATTTACTACTTGTTTTACTATGTCCTTTACGTTGCCACTTTGGCTTTGTGCTATAAAATGAACTAAATTTGACTCGTTTTCTGCGCGCTTTAGTAGCATATTTTTAAACTTGGGACCGCCTGCTGAATGTAGTATCCAAACATTATGCGGCATAATTTCTTCGCCTTTGCCTTTTAAGACTTCATCGTTATGCCTAATTGCAATATATCCGTCAATATATCCGCCAATAACATTACCTGCATATGTATTTTTTTCACCAGTGTTTTTCTGAATTGTATCTTGAATTTGGCCTATATATTTCTGAGTTAGATTTTTATAAAATTCATTTTTACCTCCATCTTTACTAACGTCTTCTTTATCAATATACTTATTTTCACTGGTTAGTGGCCCTCTTACGTAGGCTACTTTATTATTAGCCAATTCGTAGCTGTTTGCAAATGGCTGTGTAGCCCCTGCTACACGCCCAGGGATATTAAACTGCTGACCTGCAACGAATATTTTATCTGTATCAGTAAATTCTTTTAGTGCACCTGCCGCACTGTTTGTGTATGTTAGCTGGCCTCCCCAGCAAGATCCGCCAAGTTCTCCTTGGTAGGCTATGGGGTTGTCGGGTTTTCCATCTTTTACCGGGAAACCACCTTGTACATTAAAGATTTCAACCTGACTGTTGTCTAGCTTACCAAATCCAACTGATTTGTGTTGCTTATTAAGCATCATGTTTGGATTGAATTGTTTAATCATAAATATTCCTCTTTCTCTTCTTTTCCTCTTCCTACCTTGTGACTTTTCGTTTGCTACTTTTATGAAATTGAAATTGAAATAGTACAAAATATTATTTTGCATATGGACTAAATTAAAAATTTTATTTACAAGTTGTTGCATTTAAAAATAAATGCAAATTATTAGAATTTTAATTTTGCGGATAGAATACTTAGTTTGTTTAGATTTGATTTTTTATAATAGGAGTACTTTTGAAAGTTGACCTCTTACAACTTAAATTAAATCCCAACTTGGCTAATGTTGATAGATAGATTTTGTTTTCTTAACAAAACTTAAAATAAAATTTTATTAGTTTTATTAGAATGCGTAAAAACTAATAAAATAAACAATAATCTGAAAAGGCTTGTCCATAGTCAATTGGTGAGCAGCAAAAAATACAATACAATTTTTGAATGATGACTTCTCATTGCTTATGATTACAATTTAATATAGGAGGTTAGTTTTATCTTACAACCTTAAAAAATTATTAGATATTAAGGATATTAACTTTAATGTTGCAAAAAACAGACAACAAGGGCATAAAAGAAGGTAAAAAGCTTTCCGATGAAGAAGTAAAAGTACTGTGGCTTGAGTATGACAAAAATAGAGAAAATAAAATTGTCAGGGATAAGCTAATAGTCCAGTATATGTACTTAATAAAGTATGTCGTCGGAAGGCTGAGAATGAACTTACCGGGCACTATCTCTACAGATGACATCTCGGGGTATGGGGTTGAAGGGCTTATTAATGCAATTGAGCGATTTAAGCCAAGTAAAGGTGTAAGATTTGAAACCTATGCCCTTTTGAGGATTAGAGGCGCTATAATCGATAGGATTAGAAGTCAAGATTGGGTTCCCAGGGGTACGCAGAGGCGCTTTAAAAAGATTCAACAAACTAAAAATAAACTTCAGATTGAGCTTGGCAGGGCGCCAACATCACAAGAAATTGCGCAAGAGCTTGAAACTACAAAAGAAAAAATTGATGCTGCTATGGCTGAAATGGAAACTAATAGTATGGTTTCTATTTATGATAGCAGAGGTGGCTCAGATTCTTCTGACAGTATGGAAATTATTGATACTATACAAGATACCAAAGCAACTGATCCTTTGGCTGAGCTTGAGCAGGTCGACTTTAAAAAACAACTTTCTATGGCTCTTAATAAACTGCCGGAAAGAGAAAAGTTAATTTTGGCTTTGTATTATCACAAGAATATGACTTTGAAAGAAATTGGCGAGACTATTTCTATTTCTGAGTCAAGAGTATGCCAGCTCCACTCGCAGGCAATCATGAAGTTAAGGAAAATCCTTAGTAACAAGGAAATTAATACAAGAAAAAGAAAAAAATGAACCTTGAGGATCTGAACTTTGCTTATATCACAACTGCTTTGCTTTCTCAGAATACATTTGCAGGAGCGATTTTAGTAACTGATTATAAGGGATTTCCTCTTGAGTTTAAATACACTGATCCTGTTGTGCCTACCAAGATTCAACAGGTATTATACGGCAGTGAGCTAGAGAATTATATTAAGCTTGATGTTATTTGTGATAACCTTGTGTCTGAAATATCAGTTGAAGTGCTTGCTATTTGCGTGCAAGATGAATATCTTTTGAATTATAAAACCGATATCCCTGTTATTAGATTAAGTCAGACGAACACATCAGCTTTGGAAGATCAAAAATATAATAAAATTAAAGATAATGAATATCTTATTCAGACCTCTGCACTGACATCGCCTATTAGGATGCAATTGGCCGAGCATTATAGTATAGATAATATTGATAAGCTGATTAGTCCTATTTTGCAATCTGGTAGCTATGTTGATATTTGTGAGCCGTTTAATAGAATTAGCAAAACGCTTGAGCTTGTCGTTGCGCAAAATGCCTAGTTTTGTAAAAGATATTTATTTTAATTTTTTGAAATCGTATTTGAAAATTGAGCCCAGCATAAAGTCTTTTGAAGATTTGCTGATTTTTACGCGGGTGAGCGGGCTTGATTTTGAATTTAAAATAAATATAAAAAAACTTAAAAAAGATAAAATAAAAATAAATAACGCTAGCTCACCTATTTTAACCAGCGTTAATAAAATTGAGATACCAAAAGATAATATAAAAATAAATACTTTAGAAGAGCAAAATTTGCCTGTAAGAATTACCAATTTAAAAGCTGAGTTTATTTCTATAATTAGAGATTATGATCTTGATATACTATCAGAGCTTCAGGTGTATAATTTTTCAGACTTTGAGATGGGTATAAATACTGTGAAGACTATTAAGTGTCCGCAGATAATTGATGAGATTGTTGAGATATTTCCTTATATAAAAAATTTCAGTTCGCAAAAGACTTTAGATATGCCTATTCAGATAAAACCGGCAGATAAAAAAGACTTTACCAAAACAGAATTTCAGCAGTTAAAGCGACAACTTGCAAATGCCAACAAAACTACCATCAATAATGTTGATTTGAGCTTGATTTATCCCGGGTTTTTGCCGGAGAATTATAGGACTATTAAGCAGGATGAGGAGACTAAGGCTCTTTATTGTTATTTTAACGAGAATAATGCTTGTAAGAAATGCTCTAATTATTATTTATTGATGGGTTTTCGTATTGATACACAGGTGTCGCTAAGAGCATTAGCCATACTTAGGAAAAAATAAAAACAACCGGCTAATCAATAGTTTTAATAAACGTGAAATAATTAGGATATTATTACTTTACTAACTCTAAAATACTTTTCAGACTATTCTGAATTTAATTAATGAGCAGTATAAATAATTTGGAGATTGCTGTGAAAAAATTAATATCAAAGCTTATCGTAATTTTGGTAGTAATTAATCAGCCGGTTTTTGGTTCCGGTTATACTGATTTTCTCTCTCAGGTGGAGGAAGAGCTTTTTAGCACGGAATTTAAAAATGAGTCTCTTGAGTCTCGTATCAACAGAATTGAGTTAAATACACTTGGGGAAACTACTAAGGGATCTAAGAAAGCACGAATAAATAATTTGAGAAAAGTATTTAAATTTAATAAATCTAAACCACCTGCTAGTCCGTCAACAAATTATTCTTTGCCAAATCCAGCCAGCTTGTCCCCTGAGCTTGCTGAGCAAGAAGCAAAAATGAATTATCCTGCTATTGATAAAATGGAGTTAAGTTTATTCAATAAAACTTATAAAAAAGAAAATATTTATAGCCGCCTTGCTAGATTGGAGTCGTCTGCATTTAAGAAGCCGCAGGCTGGTAGCTTGGTTGAAAGAACTGATCGGTTGAAGGAGAAGATCTTTAGTAAGAGTAATTCTAATATGCTTTCTTCTTACAATTATTCTAATTATAAAAATTATTCTTTTTCTGACCCTAACTCTAGTAGCTCTAGCTCTTCGGTTGGTGGGCAGCGTAAGAAGCAGTTTCGTGTAGTGCGCCCCGGGAATCAGAATTTTAGCACGGGAGGTTATTTTGATGAGCAGCTTTTAGCAGAATCTGAGAAATTAACCTTTGGTCGGAGTTTTCCTTCTGAGTCCCCTGAAATGCGCTTGGCAAGGCTTGAGCAAAAGTTATTTAATCAGCTTTCGCCTAATGACAGTATAAATGACAGGTTGGAAAGAATTGCAGCTGTTGCACAGGCTCAGCCTTCTAGTGGTACTTATGGGGATTTGGCTAAGATGAGAAAGTATCAAAAAGTTGCTACAGGGGTTACTGTTACTACCATTGTGCTTTTGATACTAAAGAATTTGATCTTTTAGGTGGCATACACCACCTTTTATTACTTACCAGCCATTTTGTTCTTTGCGTTTAAACTCTTGCAAGTCTTTTTTAAAGTCACCTGATGATTTTATGTATTTACCTTGGGCTGCATCTTTATAACCCTCTAACAGTTGGTCTTTTGCTTGGTAAAGTTCAAATTTTTCCATATCTCTGCGAATAAGATTTTTTAGTCGATCAATTGTCATTACTAATCCTTCAGTATTATAAAATAAATGTATATTCATTATTAAAGCTTGTCGCAATAAATGTCAATACTGTAACCAGAGAAGTAAATTAATCTTCACGAAATTTCATTTAGAACTCAGGTTATTTTTATTCTGGATAAAATCAATATTACAAAATATTAAGTTTGCTTAGTAATACATATGAGTATTATTTTCTGTGCATTAAATATTTTATTTATCAGCTTTGCTTATAATTTTTATATCATGCTGAATTTGAAAACGAGTTTAGCTACTTATTGTTAGCAATTTTTTAAGTTAGATTGTTTTTATAATAGTGGGGGTAATAAAAGAAACGAACAAGGGTAAGAAAAAAGCTAATTATAAAAAGGTTTAAAATAAATAAAAAGCTTAAATACAATCTGAATAATGAAATGATTGATTAAAAAGTTGATTGCTAAATAATAGATAGTATTGAAGTGAAAACGATAGGGAAATAAAATTCCGCTACTAATAAAACAATGCGGAACTAAGGGATAAATAGGGAAGTAAGATAATTTAGTGCGCAAAAGCACGAAGATTAAAAAATAAATAGGACAGGAACAAGGGCGAGTAAGTTTAGGAAGCTTATAAACAG
>JANQFW010000094.1 GCA_028277625.1 Candidatus Gastranaerophilales bacterium
CTTAAATTAATAAAAAATATTGATTATTAATTTAAGTATACGATGTATAAAAAATCATCTTAAAATATAGTTTTAATTAATGCTAGAATATTGTATAAAATTATTATGTGGTTAGTTGTCCTAGTCCATCAATTTAAATAGGGCTAAATCCTTTTTTTATGACTATTAACAATTGTACTATTAAAAATCAGGAATGTAGTTTGTTTAACTAGCTTTAACTTATTTGAAGGGAATAAAAGTGAGACGTATCCAAAAATCTCAACATACAAACAGGGAAAAGACTGAAAGTAGCAATGGTTCTCATACAAATCCAATAATTCGTAAAAAACCTTCTCCACGGATTTACGGCGGTTATAATTATTCACAAAGAATAAATAATTATCAAAATACGTTTGAGCCATTGGATGTATTTAAAGAGTTTTGTGCAACTGCCAAGCATACAAAAAATTTGGAAACTTTGTTTAACTATTTTCATAGCTTGGTCGTGAATAAGCTAAACTACAACTTTACTGCTTTTGGTTTTTTAAACAGCAGTTCTAATCATATAAAAGTTAAGTTAACAGACCATATAGGCAATATCTACAGTTCAAGGTTCTTACTATCGGATGAAAAAAATCCGATTATTAAAAGTTTTTTAAAAAAGAAAAAATTCTGTATTGATGATTTTAGCTTTATAAATGTTCATTATTTAAATAACTCTCATGGAATTATAATACCTTTAGTACATTCAGATGAATGTTTGGGTCTAATAATAGCCGGAGCTTCAGTAAAAAATCCTCAAAATGACGATGTACTTGAAGTTTTATCAAATTTTATAACATTAAACATAATAAATAAAACCCTTAGCGAAGCTTCTACTCAAGATGCAAACATTGATTCGTTAACGGGTCTTGTTAATCACGGTGAATTTCAAGCTAAATTAACAGAGCAGATAGCAAAAGCTAAAGAAGAAAATAAAGCAGTTTCTGTAATTATATTTGACATTAATAATATATCCCAAATGAATAAAGAGTACGGACATGCCAAAGGCGATGAAATTATATGCATTTTAGCAGACCGAATAAAGAAAAATATAAGAAACATAGATATTGCAGGACGCTACGGCGGTGATGAATTAGCTATAATTATGCCTGAAGCTAATAACGAAGAAGCCTGCTACATGGCAGAGTATCTAAATTATATAATTTCTTGCAGCTTAATAGATGATGTTGGACCTATGAAAGTTAATGTAGGTGTCTCAACATATCCAAGCTGTGCGCAAGAACAAGAAAAATTGTTATTAATTGCAGAACAAGCAATGCTAATATCTAAAAGCAAAAGTGATAAGAATGGTGTTGCCTCAGTAGTAAGTGCCGGTGATATTGACTTTTGGAATGAAATGGCGTTAAATTCTTTAGCTACTATAATAGCTAAAAAGCATTCTCAATATGGTATAAACTTTGAAGAAGAGCTTGTTCACCAGTTCCATAGTGAGAACTTATCAATAAATAATAATAATTTAGATGTTGTAACATCTTTAGCAGGCGCAATTGATGCAAAAGACCCATATACCAGAGGTCATTCTCAAGCAGTATCAAGATATGCAGAAGCTTTAGCAAGGGCTTTAAACTTACCAGAACAAGAAGTCGAAAGAATTAAACTGGGTGCAATGCTTCATGATGTGGGCAAAATTGGAATCCCAGAATCTGTATTAAGAAAGCCAGGTCAATTAACAGACCAAGAGTGGGATATAATGAAACAACATCCTGAAATAGGAGTAATGAAAGTTCTTGAGCCTATACATTCTTTAAGTGATATTATACCAATAGTTCGCCACCACCATGAACAATTAAATGGAAAAGGGTATCCTGATGGATTAAAGGATGACGAAATCCCATATGGCGCAAGAATTGTTGGAATTGTAGATGTTTTTCATGCACTTGTTAGTGATAGACCATACAGAAAAGCTTTACCTATTGAAAAAGCTGTTGAAATACTAAAAGCTGGTGCTGGTATTCAGTGGGATAAAGATATGGTAAGAAAATTTATTATTCTTGCCCCATCTTTAATAACAAAGACCTAATAAACAAATTAACTACCGCGAGAAAAGCGTTAATCATACTCTGCATCAGTAATTGTGAAAGTGTATTATAATTATTACGTATAGCTTAATACAATTGTGGAAATCAATGTAAACAGAGAATGCGGCTTAGCCACTTTTTTCGAGGATAAAAGTTACAGGTCCGTCATTGATAAGACCAACGTCCATCATCGCGCCAAATTGACCGGTTTTTACAAATATATTTTTATCTTGTAGCTTTTTAACAAAGAATTCATAAAGTTCATTTGCAACATCAGGTTTAGCAGCGTTATCAAAGCTAGGTCTTTTACCTTTTTTGCATTCACATGCCAAGGTAAACTGAGAAACAACAAGTATTTCACCATTTATATCTTGTACAGACAAATTCATTTTTTCGTTTTCATCTTCAAAAATTCTTAATTCAGAAATTTTTTTCACCAAAAACTCAGCCTGATCTTCACTATCAGATTTTTCAACCCCAAGCAAAACAAGAAGACCCTGGCCAATAGAAGAGTATAAATTATTATCTATTGTAACGCTTGCTTGCTTAACCCTTTGTATAACAGCTCTCATCCAATTTGCCTTCTAAAATTTTAATACCATCATCTAAAATTTTATTAATATTTTTCAATGTATCATAAAGTTCGTATAGCTTTTCATAACCGGTTTTTATATAAAAATTAGATAATAAAGTTGCCAGCTCTTTCATAGATTCTTGATTCACGTTTTCAGAGTTGGCATGTACAAACGTTGAAAGCTTATAATGCTCGCTTATCAGTGCACCCATTACTAGCATATCTTTATTTACAAGCCTTTGCTCAACCTGAGTAAAATTAAGTAAAGACTCTTTTAAGTATTTTCCAAAGTTGCTGTCATAAATCCTATTCATTTTAGCAAGCCTGGAAAATCTTGCAACTATACTCTTTCCATCTTCAAAAAGCTTTAACTCGCTAGAAATTGTCTCAAGTGTTTCTGCGTAAGCTTTGTGAATTGTTTTAATTTTTTCTAAAGAGGCTTTATGCCTTAAGTTTTTATCTGTAAATACAGGAATTCCCTTAATAATCTCCTCAACATCAAAAGCATTGCCGATATTTTGACTAAGAGCTTTTGTTAAAGGTATATGTTCAAAGCCTTTTAAATAAGCCCCACCTTCTGTAGAGTTGATAAACTTAAAATCATTACCCTTTTGCTCGGCTAAATCTTCAAAATATTTAATGAACGTAGCATACCCCGGGTCCGTAGGCAGCATATCCCCATTTTGACCTTTGACCATATAAATGCTATCCGTAAGCTCTTTAAATCGCTCTTCCGTATATTTTTTGGCAATATCCTTATCAATGCCTAAAGACTTTATATAATTCTCTTCATCAATTGGTCCAACTTCATACTTGCCAGTCTCAGGATCTTTTATACATACAAGATCTTTGTAAGCAGAGTCTTTTGAATAGCATTTTCCATCAACATATGCCAAATCTTGCCCAATTAATATTATTGGGCTGCATCCCATTATCATCGCAGAAAACACAGCACAAAGCGAAACAGTACCCTTGTTTTCATAATCAGTGATGTCTATGCCCATTTTTTGAGCGAGCCACTTAGAGAAAAAGTCATTATTCGGGTAATAAGTAAATCTTTTTTTTGCTTTCAGCTTATGAAATTTTTTATTAGCAGAAGGATGCAATATTAAGTTCATGTCTGATAAATCAAGGCCATCTATTTGAGAAACGCAGTCATTATACTCAACAATAGTTAAAAAATCTGGTTTTATACCATGCTTAACTGCTGTTTTGGTTGATGTTCCAACAGAAAATATAACGGCTTTGTCTTGAAATTCTTTTAATTGATGAATATTTTTATCAAGTGACGGACCTGCTGATATAATTACAGCTGGTTTATTCACAAATTTATTTCTTAAGTGTTCTAGGTCATAAGCCCTTAATGTTTGATATGTATTTATTATCCCCTTGAGAGTCCAATGTCTGGATTTTTCAAACAAGTTTTTATAATTACATGCATACAAGCCTCTAATAAATCCAAGTTCATCTATGAGCTTGTCAAACACCTTAGGATACATTTCAACATATGACCTTGTAAAGCTTAGTGTTAACTCAGCCCCATCAACATAAAGATGCTCATAAAACTTTTCTATATCTTTTATTGAATCAACAATAACAACACCCGATTTAGAAAGTTCTGCCGTTAAGTCCGCTACTTCCAGGGTAATTCTTAGTATATCAATATTAGGCTCATATACAACAATCTTGCCTTTTACGCTCATTGTAAATCTTTTGAACAAGTAGCCCAAGCCTAAGCCAAAAATTACGTTTATAGTTGTCTTTTCATCATGGCTTAAATTTTTAAATATATTCAAAGCCTCTTCTTGCGGATCACTTGTGCTATGTAAAGCTAAGTTTTTATAGTTTAGAACTATGTCACCAGATTTTGCTTCAATAAATTCAAAGTCCGCACCAATCTGCGTGTGCTTAAATATTTTCTCTGCCAATTTAGGGTTATACTTGGCTATAATCTTAAGATTATTCGTTAAATTATTATTTTCAGCTGTATTTTCCATACTTCCCAAAATCAATTCAAGTTTATAAAATTTTTATTACCTTAAGCTCTCCATGCCAATATTTTGACATGAATTTATTTTAATTTTACAAAAAGTCATTTACAAAACGTTATACTAGTTCAAAAATTACTTTTCAGATTATTAACCTGAAATTAAAGTTTGAACTAGAAAAATATTAATCCAGATAGAATACTGTAACTACTTTATGATTTTCCTCTGCATAAGCAATAGCTTTATGCAGTGTTCCACTTGTATGAGATAAGAAACATATCAACTGCTGACAATCATCTATAATCTCTCTATTACATATTCTACTTGCATCAACAAGTGTCATCATAGCTCTATCAGGATGCTCTACAATATTTGGAACACCAATAAGCTGATCTTGCACATCAGAAGGTTGTTGTCCGATAGTTTGAGGCAGTATAACTTTTAACTTTTCGGGATTAGACTTCATCGCGCCTCTAATTGCCGCTGCATTAGTACCGCTGGAACCACCACTTGTGATAATTATATTTCCTTGCATAACAAGAGAAACAGTCAACGTTTCAATAATTTGCTGATGAGTAATTGGTAGATTCCTACTGCCAATTATAGCTATACGCTTTGCAGAACGCTGGATAGTAGCTAACTCATGAGCTAATTGATCAGTTGTTTCCGGTACGTCACTTTCGTCTAATTCATCCAACGGAACCATTATCGTCTTTTTTTCTTTATCTTCTGGCATCCTTGATCCCTTATCCAATCTTTTATACTACTAAATGTTTATCACTGCTCATAAATTAAATTTCAGATTACTCTTTTCAGTTAATAGCGTATTTTATTTAAAGTGAACACCGCTGAATAATCTGAAAAGTATTTTAGAGTTATTATATACTAAAATAAAAAAACAGCTAAGCTATAAAAATTTCCTATTAGATTTTATTTTTCTATTATAATACTTAAATGATATCATTATGTAAAATATTTATTACAAGTCCTAAATTTAATCTGTTGTTAGTGTTATGCTAAACTTAATAATAGATGTAAAACAGGATTTGCTTGGGGTGTATGATATTTTTATTTTTTTAATAATAAATTTTTAAAAATTAAAAAAAATAAATTTAAGTAAAGAATGGTGAAGATATTTAAAAATGAGTAAAATTTTAGAAGGTTTAAACAACGAACAAAAAAATGCAGCATCTACGATATCAGGTCCAATGCTAGTATTGGCAGGAGCTGGTAGTGGAAAAACAAGAGTTTTAACTCAAAGAATAGCACACATGGTTTCTGAAGGAGTTAATCCTGCTAATATCTTAGCTGTTACATTTACTAACAAAGCCGCTAAAGAAATGAAACAAAGGCTTGAATCTATATTAGGGGAAGAAACCGTTAAAAAACTTTGGGTAGGTACTTTTCATAGCATATGCGGAAGAATTCTAAGGCAGGATATCGAAAACTATAAAAACGAAGAAAATAGAACCTGGCTTAATAACTTTGTAATATTTGACCAGACTGACAGTTTAAACTTGATAAAACAAGCTCTAAAAGTGCATAACCTAGATGAAAAAATCTACCAGCCTAAGTCAATTCAGGCCACAATAAGCATGGCAAAAAATAAAATGCAAAATGCCTACAAGTTTGCAACAAAGGCCAAAGATTTTAGAACGGAAAAAGTAGCACAAATCTTTACAACATACGAAGAAATGCTATCAACCAACAATGCCGTGGACTTTGACGATATGCTGTTAATCACGGTAGATTTACTATGTAAATGCCCTGAAATACTTCAAAAATACCACTCCAGATTTAAACACATCATGGTTGATGAGTTTCAGGATACTAACATTGCGCAATATCGCTTAATTAGGTTTTTGGCATGTGCTGATAAGCAAGGACTAGAAGAAGAAGACAGAAGCCTTTGCGTAGTTGGTGATGTTGATCAGTCTATTTATAGCTGGCGTGGTGCTGATTATAAAATAATCTTAAACTTCCAAAAAGATTTTCAAAATACTAAATTAATAAAACTAGAACAAAATTATCGCTCAACAGGTAATATACTTGAAGTTGCAAACAGTATAATCTTAAATAATACAGACAGAATGGATAAAAGCCTCTATTCAAACAAGGGGACAGGGGAAAAAATTACTTGTTATGAGGCAAGTAGTGAAATAGAAGAAGCTTTGTATATTATTAAAAAGATAAAAGATACTACCAAAGGCAAGTATAGTTATAATGACTGCGCTGTTTTATACAGGACAAATTCACAAAGTAGAGCACTTGAAGAGGCATGTATGTCTCAGGGAATCCCTTATAAAATGGTGGGTGGTATTAAGTTCTACGACAGAAAAGAAATTAAAGACTTAATAGCATATTTAAAATTAGTACATAATCCGTTTGATTCTCAAAGTTTAAAAAGAATCATCAATGTGCCTAAGCGCTCAATAGGTGCTACAACATTAAAAAAGGCAGATGAAATATCATTGCAGGAATCAAAGCCTGTATTTGAAGTTTTAGAAAATATCGAACAGTATTCTAACTTTAATAACTCAACTAAAAATAAGATTTTAGAATTTACTAAATTAATAAATTATTTTAAACACCTTGTAAAAGAAATGCCTTTAAGTGAATTCATCTCTACAATAATTAGTGACATCAATTATATTGACCCACTAAGGAAAGAAGGCACTGAAGAAGCTAATAGCAGAATTGAAAATATACAAGAATTTATAAGTGTTGCTAGAAATCACGAAATGCAATCTGTAGATAATGACCTAGGTGAATTTCTAACACAACTTGCACTTGTCAGTGATCTCGATGGACTGGAAGAAGAGTCAAAAAGTGTTACGCTAATGACTTTACATGCCGCAAAAGGTCTTGAATTTCCTGTTGTATTCATTGCAGGACTAGAAGAAGGCATATTCCCGCATATGCGATCATTGGAAGATCCTTCTGAAATGGAAGAAGAAAGACGCTTGATGTATGTAGGCGTAACCAGGGCAGAAGATGTATTGTATTTAACATATTCTAAAAGAAGGCTAATCTGGGGTGATTACAAATATTTCACGCCAAGCAGATTTCTGAATGAAATTCCATCTAATTGCATGATATCAAACATTACTGAAAATCTTGCAACTCCTCAAGTGGGTCAGAGAAGCTCATACAATAACAATAAAGGCTATGATTCTGGATCCTCTTATGGTAGATCATCCAATAATTATGGAAAGGCCAAGTCTAAAACTGATTACTCCGCACCTGTTGGAGACAATTATTCTACCGGATTCGGTAAAGGGTTTAAAGCGCCTTCTCAAAAGTCTGTAACTAATACCGGACCGATAGGAAATAATTATTCTTCAGGCTTTGGAGCTGGCTTTAAAGCACCTAAAATTAATAATGCCCAAAAACCAGCATCAACTACAAATGCAAATAGCAGTACCATGCAAAAGCATGATGTACCAAGGCCTGCACCTGTTAGGCCAAAGTTTTCTACAGCCACAATTGAACAGCCTGTTCAAAGTGTTCAAAACTCAAAAAAAGCTGAAAAACAAGAGCTCCAACAAAACAAACTAGAGCTAAACCTTGAACAATCCACGCCAACCAAGCAAGAAGAACCTGCTTATAAACCAGAAGATAAAGAGAATCCTACCATTTTAAATGAAGGAGATAGAGTTTTTCATGAAAAATTTGGAATGGGAGTGATAGAGCAGGTTGTGCAGATGGGCTCTGATCACTTATATTCCGTTGACTTTGGCAAGATGGGTAAAAAAGCTGTTGATGCGCAATTTGCCAAGCTTAAAAAGTTTTAAGTTTAATTTTTTTACAAATTTGTAAACTTTTAACTTTAATACTATTTATTTTTTTAACTTAATTACTTTAATATTTAATAGATAGTGGGATCAAGAAGCTTTTAATAGATTTATTAGAACTTTAACTCAGTTTCAAAATATAAACGGCGTGAATAGTTTAGTGTTGAGGGATTATAGCGTGGCTACAAATATTTCATTCCAGATAAAAAATCAACAAGACTATAAAAAACCAGCTCAAACAAGAGGGCATGCTAATAATTTAGAACACTATGGAGGCATTGCACTTGGTACTGGCAGTACACTTGTTGCCAGACAGTTGGTAAAACCTGCAGATAAACTATATTTGAACAAAGTTATTAATTCTATGCTTAATCTCGAAAAATACATAAAACCTAAAGAAATTGAGACGTTATCCGCTAGGATGATAAAAGAAAACAGACTGGATAAAGTAGGAATACGTATTATAAGAGATTCTAGTACTGCTAGCAAAATTCGATCAGAGCAACTTGAAAAATTTATTATGGAAACCTTTAAGAAAAAAAGAGTAGATGTTATGTTAGCTGGTTTATTGACTGAAATGGCTGTGCTCTTTAACACTCTATTTAAGGCTAGCCCAATTCCAATATCAAAAAAATCAACCATAGACTTATCAAAAAATTCTTTTTACTCTAAATATGGTAATTTTGTAGCTATTGATAAACTTAAGGGGTCAATTTTTCATGAGTTAGGTCATGCAACTAATGCCCATAAAAGCGTTTTATCTAAATTACCGTTAAAAGTGCAACCTTTTGGAGCGGTTGCAGCATCTTTTATGCTTGCTATATCTGCAACATATAATCCTTATAAAAAGAAGAAGGCAAAAAGTAAATTTAGCCAAAAGATTGATAGCCTAAAATCATTTATAAACAAAAATATCGGAATGCTAAGTTTTGCTGCACTGTCACCAGTACTTATAGAAGAAGCGCAAGCCTCTATTAGAGCTCATAAATTTTTATCAAAACAGCCAAATGTATCTAAAGCAGCAAAAAATGCTCATTCAAAAGCGCTTGCTATAGCATTCTCAACCTACATAGTGGGAACAACACTGGAAGCATCTCTAGCCAAGTTGGCTGTAAGCGTAAAGGACAGATTTTTAAAATATAGAGCAAATAAAACTTAAAGCCCAAAATTAAAGTGCATAAAAGATAATAGCTATCTCCTTAACAATTTCATAATGCTTATTAAAAAAATCTTAAAAACAAAAGCTTTATAAAATTCCTCCGTTATTATATGAGTATCAAGATTGGATGTACCAAATACAAACAATCTAAAGAAACTAAACGGAGGTACATAACAATGACTGCACTTTTATTAAGAGATAAAAATATAAATAATAATATAAAAATCTTGTCAGCATTGGACCACTTGGACGAAATAATAGGCAGATTCTTTGAAAATAACTACGCTGTGGAAAATGAATGCCGATTGAGAGTACCAATAGGACTTGCTGAAAAAGATAATATTTTTATATTAAAGGCTGTGATACCAGGACTTCGTAAGGAGGATATCGATATAGAGGTATCAGCGGATAAAGTCACTATTTCTGGTGAATACAGTAATGGATCCGAAGAAGATACATCATATTCTGAATTTGTAGAAGGCAAATTCTTCCGAGCAATTGATTTACCAGGTAAAATCATTCCAAATGAAGCAATTGCCGAGTACAAAGACGGAATACTAGAGATAACACTTCCCAAATTAGAGGAAGAAGAAAATAAGCTGGTGAAACTGTCTCTCTAAACTACCTTTCGTATGTATAACGAATACTTGAAGTGCCCAACTCACCCCGGGCACTTTTTTTTATGATTAAATTCAAGGTCGGAGCAAGTCGGCTTTGCCGACTTAGAACGAGACCAACAAAGAATTTGCCTCTATGAGGGGTTAGGGGTAGATAAAAACCTTTATTCCTTTTTCAAATCTTTTTGCACAGGTTTTTTATGACCCAATGCCAGTATACAATCTGACGAAGTAAGCTTGTTAAACTCTTCTTCGCTTAAAATATTATTACCAACTATATGGTCTTTAATGTTATGACCATTATTTTTTAATTCTTTAGCTATTTCAGAAGCTTTTTTATAACCTATTGATGGCACCAAAGATGTTAATAAAGCATAACTACTATTAACAGTCTTGGTTAGGTTTTTATTATTAGCTTTTATATTAATAATACATCTTTCTCTAAAGGTTTTATTTGCGTTAATTAACATATCAAGAGACTCTAAAAAAGAAAAAGCAATAAGCGGCAAGTTATGATTAAGCTCAAACTGTCCACCTGCAACACATTGATTGATTATAACATCATTACCAAGAACCTTAATCCCCACTTGCCCAACAACTTCTGGAATAACAGGATTAATTTTACCAGGCATTATAGAAGAACCGGTTTGCACCTGTGGCAGCTCAATTTCTGCAAGCCCAGCCTTAGGCCCGGAGTTCATTAATCTTAAATCATTTGATATTTTTATCAAGTTAGTAGCATGAGCTTTTAAAATTCCGCTAACTTCACTGAAAACATCTGTATTTTGTGTGCATTCTACCAGGTTTTCCGCACGTGCCAGACCAATGCCAGTTATGTCTCTTAACTTTTCAATTACATTAAAAATAAACTTTCTCGGTGCGGTGAGCCCCGTGCCTATGGCTGTACCACCGATATTAACAACTCTAAGGCGCTCTTCGCATTTGTATATTCTCCATCTGTCACGAGATATTGCTTCTGCATAAGCGGAGAATTCTTTACCCAGAGTTATTAAAATAGCATCCATCAATTGTGTACGAGCAACCTTAACAACATCAGCAAATTCTTTTTCTTTTTCTTGTAAGGCATCTTGCAGCTTAATAACTTCCTCTTCTAAATCTCTTAACATAAATATCGAAGCTATTTTTAAAGCTGTAGGATATACATCATTGGTTGACTGAAAAAGATTTACATCTTCAATAGGGTCAATAATATTATAACTGCCCTTTTCCTCACCTAAGATTTCAAGCGCAGTATTTGCGATTACTTCATTAACATTCAGATTCAAAGATGTACCCGCTCCGCCTTGCATAGGATCAACAACTATTTGATCGTCTAGCTCACCGTTAACTAGTTGTTCGCAAGCTTTTATTATTGCATTAGCTTTAGTCTGTTCCCAAATTTTTAAATCATTAATGGTTAAAGCACATGCCAGCTTAACCATTCCAAAAGCTTTTATAAAATTTTTATTTATCTTATAAGGTGATATATCAAAGTTTTCCAATGCCCTTTGGGTATGAATGCCCCAATACTTATCATTATCAATATCTTTTTCGCCGATATAATCTTTTTCTTTTCTGAATGTCATAGGTATACTTTCTTTTTTTAATTTGTTTAAATTCCCTGTTATTTAAAATTAACAAAGTCCAAAAAAAACTACAAGGAGTCTTTTATGACTCCTTGGTATATAATTTCTAATCAATTATTTAAAAATCATTTCGCTCTTAAATACTAATTTTTCTTTAAGTCCATTGGAGGCTTAGGTGCACCTTCTGGTCCATACTGTTTTTTCCATCCTTTTCCTTTTTCTTTCATTTGCTTAAGAATTGCTTCTTTTCGTTTTTTCATTTCCTGAAACTTAGCTTTTTGCTCAGGATCTAAGATAGCTTCAAACTTTCTAAGATTATCCATATGAATTTCATGGGCTCTATCCTTCAAGTCTTTTAATTTTTGCATTTGTTTATCGATTTGATCCTGAGGTGCATTGCTACGCTTTAGCTCTCTTAATTTTTTTCTTTCTTTTCTAAACTCTTCCATAATTGGCTTTATTTTTTTTCTAGCTTCTTCGTGCAGCTTTTTAGATTCATTCTTTTGATCTTTAGTTAGGTTCAGTTCTTTAGCTAATTTTTCAGCCATTTGCTTATGTTTTTCTTTCCATTTTTTCTTATATTCCCCAGAATCAAATTTACCTTTTTTCTGCCAAGGCAGAGTTTGCCCGTGATTTCCATGAAGTAGCGGCTTATGCTTTTCTAATCCTGGAGGAGGACCAAATTTAAAACCATTTGCCCCTTCAGCAAAAGCACTATTATAAACTCCCGCCACTGCCATAATAAGCAATAGTAATGATAATTTTCTCATAGCTTAAACTCCTTATATTAATCAATTAAATCTTTCAGTTTAGTTTGCAATTGTTTCCTTGCATTAAATAATCTGGACTTAACGGTACCTACCGGACAGTTTAATTTTTGCGAAATTTCTTCCTGGCTTAGTTCGTATATATCATATAGTATAATTACATCTTTATGTTTTTCATTAAGCGTATTGATAGCATTTAAAATTATTTTATGCCTTTCGGATAAGTCAGCCAGTGTTTCAGGTCCTGATTTTTTGTCCGGCACCAGATTTATCAAATCGTCATTTTCCTTATCATTATTTAGATAAACGATATTATTTTTATTTTTTCGCAGGTTATCGTAACACGTGTTAACTGTAATTTTTCTAAGCCAGCCCCACAAAGAGCCTTGCTGATATTTATCAGAGTTTTTCCAAACTTTTAGGTATACCTGTTGTTTAATATCCTCAATATCTTCGTGGGAGTTGAAGAAGTTATTTATAACATTCTGAATTTTATTGTTATAGTCATTTATTATATTATTAATATTTTTACTCATAATTTACTCGATCCTAAGCAGCCCATAGTCATCAACGGGTAGTCCCATTTGTGCAATTACAGAGTTTTCCAAATCAACATCCAAGTTAGCTAAATTTGTATCAGCCGCTTTATTAGATACATTAACTATATTAAAGTTAATCCCTACAATAGAGATTACAGCTATTAGTCCTAAAAACACCGCGGCATGTTTATAAATATTAATTTTCCTGTTCGGATTTTTTTCAGCGTATTTAATAAATGGTTTAACTTCTTTTACCATAGAAGAAAGTTTTTGCATATTTTCGTGTTCTTTTTTGCAATCCTGGCAAATGTTTATGTGTTCATTCAGTTCTTCTTCCGAACCAAATATATATAGTTCTTGATATTTTTTACATTTTTTTTTGGTCATTTTGTTTGCCTTTATTTTTTCTTTCTGTTTATTAAAACGAGGGTTATGTTGAGAAGGTTCAAAGTTTTTTTGTTTTTTTATTATATCAAAGTTTTGATAAGTTTTTCTGATGTTTTAAGTTTTCGATGCCTACGCGCCGTAGTCGCTTCGGCCAGCGGCAGCGCCAAGGTCGCCGCCGCTAAAAGCTTAAAGAGTTTGTTACACTCTTATGCAAATTTAAATTGTTCTTAATAATGCCCTTATAGTCAATTGAATTAGATACGAATTATATACATGCTATTTTCAAAATAATTTTTACTTGCAGGAGCTTTTAATGAACGATACTAAAGAAAAAAGCAATCCTATTCTTCTTCCAACTTCTTTTAAAAATATTTTTATTTGGAGTTATAAAACACTTTTTATAAATTTAAAATATATACTATTCTCCTTTTTATATTATAAAACAGCTGTATTAGGCTTAATTTTCTTTTTATTTAATTGTTTTTATATTAAAATTTTATTATACAATTTTGATAATTTATTAGCTATTTCATTAATCTCCACTTTCTTACTTACAGTTTGGAGTTTTTTTCTATACAAATACTTTATTGCATTCTCCTATATGTTAATTAAGTAACTAAAATAATAAATTTATTTATTGTTTAATAAGTTTGTAAGACTAAATTTCTATTTGGGAAAGACCGTAAATTCT
>JANQFW010000141.1 GCA_028277625.1 Candidatus Gastranaerophilales bacterium
GCAAAGCAGGAAGTAAAAGAAAAAGCTTTGTATATCAGAGCTTGGGACAGGCTGGATAACTTTAAGTTGGGCAAGTATAAACTTGTCAAAATCAGCTCCAATTCTAAGCTGAAGAATTTAAAGAATTTTAAAGAAATGCCTGTTGTTGCAAAAGTGGCTAATATTGCTTCAGCAGACGAGACCAATGTTTTTAAAGATGAAAATAATAAAATAAATAATAATAATATAATAGATATAAATAGCAATAAAAAAGAAGTATTAAACAAGAAAAAGCCCCATTATTAGTGAACCTTAAGTTAATAATTTTAAGTAGGCAATGTTAAGCTCTCTAAGTAGATAAAGAGAGGTAGCTTCCATTGTCTTTTTTTAGATCATAAAATTGATTTGGCTTAAACTTTTAGAATTGTAAACAATTAAATATTTATGTGTTTATTTTTATTTTGCTTCTTTTTAATTTTATCGCATAGTATAGAGAGGTATTAAAAAGATGCGTATTAACAATTTTATTCGACCACAAATAAGCTTCAAAGCAGACAACGGTGAGTCAGTTGCTAAAAAGCTCAAAAGGACACCAACACAACAACATTTAAACGCAGAAGAAAATGCAGCTTCAGGATCCAGCTCCGGTGAGTTTTTTGCATCTCCTTATTTAAATTCAGCTAGTTCAGTTGATTTAGCGAATGCTTTAAGAGCTGCCAGCGGGGTTGAAACGCAAGAGCCATTTCCTAAGATTACAATGTTGAGCGGTAAAGATAAGAAAGATAAGCTTGAAGGCCATATTGTAAGTATTAGTGATTCTGCTGAGGTTAGAGAAGAAGTGAAAGCAGCTCAAGAAGTAGAATTGAATGGAGGAGTAACTGTTAATAATATAACTGTTGGAGCTAAAGGAATAACTAAACCCCAAGTAGTCATTAAGGAAGGTCCTGCGCTAGATACTAATGATAATCAAGTTTTGCAAAGTCCTAAAATAATAGGTGAAATTAATTTTCCTTATGCAAAAGGAGTAGTGAGTGTAGAAACGGAGAAGTATTATGCTGCGATAGATCCTTCTAAAATATATAATGCAACTTATATTAACCCCTGGCTGCAAGGTAGACAGACAGTTGATTGTCCTCCAAAACAATAATACTAAAAGAGCAGATCAAACTTGATCTGCTCTTTTTAAAACTTTTTATATCTACCTCTAGCGAGGCTGACTTATACCTTTTTAAAACAAATTAAAAACTTTAACATAAATCAAAGCAGATGCAACAATAAGTATAATTCCGCTAAACTTCATAAAGTGCACTGACAAGGTTTTAAATATAGAGATCTTCTTTAAAAATGAAGTAAATAACCCTGCAAAGATAAGAATAGTACTTTGCCCAAGTGAAAATAAAAATAGCAAAATAGCTCCAAGCGCAATATTAGCTTTGAATGATGTAAATGCCAATATTGCTGCAAGAATCGGTGTTGAACACGGAGATGTTGCAAATGCGTAGGCTCCACCCAATAATACAGGGTAGAGTATTAAACTGTTTTTATTATTTTGCGGCATTTGTTTAACCACCGCAGGTACAGGGATTTCAATCACCTCTAAAAGGCTTAAGCCCATTAATAAAATAAACGATGCGATTACCACGGCCCATATGGGGCTGGCATGTGCACCAAAAGCCATTCCTGCCATTGATGATACTACGCCTAAAACTGTCAACACAAGAGCTAATCCCATAGTAAAACCAAAAAGCTGAATAGCGATTTTGTTACTTTTATTTTCTTTGTTTCCGCCGACATAGCCGACAATTATCGGCAGAACCCCAAGAGTACAAGGTGACAACGAACTAAGCACACCTCCTAAAAATACCAGCAAGAACATCCATATAGGCAATGTACCACCGCTGGTGTTAAGAATGTCTAATATAAATTTCTCCATAGTTATTCTTTCCCACTTTCTTTTTCCGCGCCTTCCTTTTGCGCATTTTCTTCATTAGAACTTTCTTTTTTCTCGCCAATCAAGTTCTTTAAATCTTTTTCTAACTCTTCTGTAGGCTTATTCTCTTCAAACCTTAATACTACTTTCCCGTTTTTAATAAACACAGTTGTTGGTACCACGCGTATTTTATATTTTTTTACTTTCTCTTGTGTTGCTTTGTCTTTATTGTTTATAAAGAGTTTTTCAAAATGAATTTTCTCCTTGTACTTTTCTCTAAGACCCTTAATGTTCTTTTCAAGTTCCTGGCATTCTAAACAAAGTTCTGAACTGAAAATTAAAACTTGATACGGATTTTCTTGAATTTGTTGATTATTAGTTGTTTGAGTCGTCGGTTTTGGAGCCTGTGTTGTCTTTAGTGCATAAAAAAGTAATGCAGGTAGTATTAAAATCGTTAAAATTATGATTGTATTTTTTTTGTTTTGCATAGTTAATTCTCCTATTTTTTAAATCTGAAAATTCTTTTAAAAAATTATATTATAATAATATATAAAGTACAGAAAGTCCCAAATTGTATAGAATACCTATTTAAATGGGCATAATTTATTTATTTCCTAAACTCAACGTAAATTTTAAAAAAATTTAATTGTTGTATTCCTACAGAATAGTATATAATATAAATGTTAATTTTGCTGTATATATAAGTAAGGGGTGAGAGTTCAGTGAAGGTATTATTTGTTATTCCTCATTTTTATAAAGGGGTATCAGAAAAAGCAAGATATAGCAGTCATTCGATAAGTTCAAAAAGTAAACGAAAAGATATTTTGCAAAGAGTTATTTTTCAGTTGCACAGTTTATTTGGAAACAACCATTATGCTGCAATACATCATAACAGAACTTTAGTAAAGACGGCAAATGTATTTGCTTTTGATTTTGATATAAAAATTTGTACAGTTGGAGATAATCACCTTTTAGATGAAATTGATATTCCTAATAATTATTATGAACAAATATCTGTAAAACCGGAAAAGGGTCCGACGTTTATGGGCTACGAGTGCCATAACGTATTAAAAGAACATCTTGGGCATTATGATTATTATTGCTACCTAGAAGATGATATTATTATTCATGACCCTATGTTTTTTCAAAAGCTAGAATTTTTTAACTCACAAACCCCAATGAATCATGCTATTCAGCCACAAAGATATGATTCCAGCTATTTTGACGGACAATGGCACAAAAAATATGTAACAAAGCTGTACCCTGATTATAGAACCCATGAACCACCTGACCCTTACAAAACTTTTGTATTAAGAACAATGGGCGTTGAATTTCAATTTAGTACAACTACCCACAAGCATGCCGGAGCTTTTTTCTTGAATGCTGAACAATTTGAACATATAGTAAAAGTTAGAGAATTTGGTGACCCTAATACATGCCGTCCGAACCTTGAACTTGATGACGCGGCAACCCTTGCTTTCGCAAGACACTTTACTGTATTTAAACCTATGTTAGAAAATATGAGCTTTTTTGAGCTTGAACACGGTGTTCCTAACATGCTGCATCAGTTGTATTACAAAAATGATCAAGTAATTTGGAATCCATCAAAACAGTTAATGTTAGACACAGCCAAATAATCAACTAAAAGGACAACATCATGGAACAAATAAAAGAAATGATAAAAAAAGCAACCAAGAAAGCAGTTTTAATAATAATTGGTTTGCTAACGGTTGCATTAGTGGTTCTAGCTAATAATCTTCAGATGTTCGGATAAATAATTATGTTTAAACTTTCAAAATTATTAACTTTAACTTTATCATTTGCTTTAGTGCTAAACACCCCGGCAAAAGCAAAAAATTGGGAATATGTAATAAAAGACTTGGAATATGAGCCATATAAGCACCAAGTAAATGATAAATATATACTGCCTAATAATAAAATTCTGATAAAAGACGGTATATCTAAATGGCAAATGAAAATGGGTGTTATTAATACTAGTGGTGAGGTTTTAATTGAGCCTAACACCTATAATTATATTCAACCTCTGATAACTAAAGGTCAGCAGGTTTATTTTGCTTATTATGTTAAAAAAAGGCTATATAAAAATAACTATCTGTGCAGGATAGACAATCCTGAAATTTGTAAAAAAAGCGTAAAACGCTGGGGATTGATGGATAGTGATCTAAATATTTTAATTAATGCTAAAAAAAATAAGATAGAAAATATTCAAGGTTTTATACTTAGCAACGGTAATTTTTTAGGGCGTATTATAGAAGATAACGGCGTTGACTTTTTTGATTATTATGGCAGAAAAATAAGTTATTATTTATTTAATAGGCATGGCCAAAAACTTGCAGGGCCTTTTAAATTTACCAAACATGACGGCGGCATCTATAAAAATATTCATGATAAAGAATACCTAATAGTCACAGCGGAAAATGGCAAGAAATCTCTTATTGATCAAAATGGAACTACCATAATAAAAGCGAATTACAGAAAAATTATTGAAACACCTTATCCTGAAATATTTGTTGTAAAAGACGAAGTAGACAATTACTTTTATTTAAATATAGAAACTGACGATCAATTTGGACCGTTTACAAAGTATTTTGACTTTTATGATGATTACTCACTAGTTAACCAAAACGGCGGTTGGGGATTTATCGATAAAGACTTTAATGTTGTGATACCGTTTAAGTTTTCGCTAGGCAAGCCCAAGGTTAAGCAAGATGTAAAAATAATGAAAATTTATAATCAAAAATGGGTTGCATTTGGAATTGATAATAATCAAATAACAAGGCTTTATGATTATATTTGGAATCCTTATAAGAGTTATATTAAAATTAAAAATAAAAATAAATACGGTATTATAAACATCTACGGTGATGAAGTTTTACCCGTTAAGCACAAAGACATTAAGTTTTTTACAGAAGACGGCAACTATGTAAGAGTTTGTGATAAAAGAAACAGGTGGGAGATTGTAGATCTAAGAACACGAGAAAAACTTAATCAAAAATATGATTGGATTGGATCAATGAAATCTAGGCTTGCGCCGGTTAGCAATGGTGGCAAGTATGCTTATATTAATATTTACGGTGATATAGTTATACCTTTTATTTATGACTATGCTACTTCTTTTAATTCTGGCTATGCATTGGTTATAGAAGGTAAGGACTGGTATTTTATAAACCCAAGAGGAGAGGCTACTTATGGACCATTTCAGTATGCTTATCCTTTTAATGAAAACGGCTATGCCGTTATAAAAGCCAATAATAAATACGGTTTATTAGATATTAGCGGAAATTATAAAATTCCTCCGGTTTTTGATTCCATAAAGCTACTGGATAAGCCTAAAAAGGTTTTTGCACAAGCAGTTTATTATGATGAAGCAAAGAAAAAGAAGTCTTATTTTATTAACAATGATGGTAAACTTTGTACTAACCTTGATGGGAATACATCTTGGACCAAGTACTCCCGAAAAGTAACTAATGGTTACAAATATGGATTTAAAGAAGGCAAGCTCTCTAAGTATAAAAAAGGCGAGGTTTTATTGGTTTATCCTGAGTTTGACAAGGTGTCGTCTGGTTTTGATACCAAAAGAATGTTTGCTGCTAGGCTGGAGGGAAAATACCATTTATTAAAGATAAAATGGCTGCCTAAAATCTACAAGAGCGTACCGCACTTTAAGCATTTGAAAAATTTATAAAATAACATGAATAAGATTAATTTAAAACTACAAAATTTTATCAATTTGATATTTACCGTTCTCAAGATACTTTAATGCTGTTTCAATTTTTTCATTTATTCCATAATAAAATTGCGCGTTTTGTAAGTTTGTCAACTATCGTAGGTTTGACAAAAAAATAAGCAAAAATCGCTGAAACCATGTATTCATCATGGTTTCAGTTTTTTAAACCGATTTTAATAGAGAATTTAACTATAGATAAAGAAGATTTTGAATATATGCCGATATTTGAACGAGTCGGAGGCTTGGCGAAAGCTCGCAAAATATTTAAAAACAAACTTGATGAGCTTATAATAAAACTTAATGCTATGATAGCAGCGTAAAGGAGTAATTTTTGGAAATCATTAAAGAATTATTAAATAAGTTAGAAGATCAATTACCAATTATATGTTTTTTAACTTTTATTATAACAAGTTTATTGTTATCTTTACCAGACAAAATAACTATAATCTATGGACTTAATAATTTAATTTATGATCATAAACAATCACTAGGAATAACATCTTTAATCTCTTTCATTTTAACTTTGGCTTATATATTAACTTTTATAAAAAATTTTATACAGAGCAAAATATTATTTAAAAAATATCAAGCACAAGTCATAGAACATCTACAATCATTAAGTAATGAAGAATATCAAGTGCTTAAGGGTGCTGTAAGTAAAAATCAAAGAACAATAATAGGTGTATTTACAAATCCTATATTGCAAAGTTTATGCAAAAAAGGACTATTGAGTCAACTTGAAGGTATAGGTGGGTTCAAAATAGACTTTTGTGAAATTTAATTAAAGATTGCATTCTCCGTATATGCGATACTCAAAATTTAGCCAGTTTCTATATCCAAAGCCTCTTCTTTTTAAAGCCTTGATTTTGTTA
>JANQFW010000020.1 GCA_028277625.1 Candidatus Gastranaerophilales bacterium
ACTAGGAGAGCAAGAAGATACCTCTAGTTCAGAGTCAAGTAATACAGTAGAAGACTCTAGTACAGACAATGCCTCTTCTGAGAAAAATATAGTATTAGAAGAGCAAGAAGATACTTCTAGTTCAGAGTCAAGTAATACAGTAGAAGACTCTAATACAGACAATGCAGCAGCCCAGAGTAGTGATAAATCAGATGACTCTAATGAGGGCTCAAATGATAAAAAAGGAAATCAAAAGACTGTATCAAACGTTTTTGTTGACTATCGAAATGTCGAAATGGGTACAAAAGAGCTAGTTGAAAGCTTTAAGTTATTAAATAACCTAATAAACCTTGATAGTCCTGAACTTGAGTATGAAGCAGATATTCAAGCTGTAAAATACTTGCACGAGCTAGGTTATCACCCAAGAGCCTTAAAGTCTTATCTCAATATTGTAGATGTATTTGAAAGGCTAAAAGATAACAAAAAGTCGGCTGCACTTTCTTTTGGTCGTCATCCTAAAACGGTAAGCAGAATAAATAAAATGGAAAAATATATCATTCAAAACAAATACTTAAAGTCAAGCAATAAACAATTGAACAAATCAAGTTATTTGAAGAGTGTCAAAAAATACAAACAGTTAAATCACTCAACAAAAATGAATAAGGTTCTTGAATATATACACAATAAAAATATAGAAATGGAATATAAAGATATAAAAGTATTGAAAAATATTTCTAAAGCTACCCCTGATGGAAGTAATTTCTAAATATCTTGATTTTTATTTCTATTCCATCGCCCCTTGCGAGGGGCTTATTTTTATTGTGCACTATTAAGAATTGTAAACCAGTTAAACTAAGTTAAATTACATTTCTTAACTATAATGTAAAAATTTTTCTTAAATCTTTCAAAAAATCATCAAAGTTTTTATTCAACTAACCGATATAATAAATATGATTTAATATATTTAATAAAAATCAGTGATGATAAGACATTTAAATTAGGGAAACCTCTTCATGACAGACAAGTCAATTATTGGAGAAAACGAATTGAACCATAATGAGTCTATGACGTTAAAAGATGACCCTCTTGAGGCAATTTTTGCATTAAACTTTGGAGACTTCGTTACAGATCATTTGATTTCGGAAGATTTACTCTCAAAAATTAATTGCTCATTTCAAGACAAAATTACAAGATTAAAAAATCAATTAAGAGAGCTAATTTCTATCTATTCATTAGATCAGACGTTATCTTTGCTAGGTTTTAGTAGTAATGAAGAATCTGTTATTTATAATGCGATAGCTCAAACTATTTCTCAAATGTTAGAAATAGAATCATGTAATATTTATATTCAACAAAAAAATATAAACTCAGAATATCAAAAAAGTGAAGATACTTCGTTAATTTTAACTGGAAGCACATTAAACAATCAAGATGCTTGTAGTGTAATAAAAATATCGTCAAAGGAACAGCATAACACCTTTATTAACGCCTATTTGGAAAAGAAAACTATTTATCACGAAAACAAAGAAAACAAAACTTTTTCCTTGATAGTTCCAATGGCAAACAATTACGAATGTATAGGATTAATAGTCTTAAAGGATTCTAACAAAAAGCAAATAGCGGCGGAACAAATTAGGTTGTTAGAAGTCACTTCTCAATTGATAGTTACTTCTATGATGCTGCAACAATCAATTGAATTAACAGAAAGTATTTTAAATTCTGATGAAAGAACGCCTGAAGAGCTAATGCATTTAAGAACAGAGTTAACAGCCAGTATTGGTGATCTAGGAGATGAGCAGCAATCCTTTGTAGAATGCTTAGCTAATGTAGTTGATGTGAAATGTCATTATAAAAAAGAACATTCGCAAAAAGTTGCAAATATAGCCAGAGAAATAGCAGAGCATTTGCATTTAAATGAAAAAACTATAGATCTTATTTATTATGCGGCACTGTTGCATAACATCGGAAAAATAACTATACCTCAAGAAATTTTTTCTAAAAAAGGTAGCCTCACAGAAGAAGACTGGTTACAGCTAAATAATCATCCAAATATTGGTGTTAGCTTATTAATGAAAATTAATTTTATGTCAGAAGTTATACCTTATATACATTACCATAGAGAAAGATGGGATGGAATGGGTGAACCTGAAGGTTTATCAGGATTCAGTATACCGCTTGGTTCTAGAATAATTGCGGTAGCAGATGCTTATCAAGCATTATTATCGCAGAGACCCTACAGAGATTCCATTAAGCCCAAGGAAGCTTTTATTATTATGAAAAAGGAAGCTGGAATAAAGTGGGACCCTATAGTGGTTGATGCATTAATAGAAGTTAACAAATAATAAGCCTATAAACTGGGTTTATTAAACTTTATAATAGAGGATACATTCTAGTATCCTCTAATTATTTATGTATTTTTTTGATATGAATAAATCTTTTTAAAATAAGCGATAAAAGATTATTATATTTAAGTCTTAAGTATAAAAAAAATTATTTTTTATTGCCAAAAATCATAAGAGGAGGTAATATAAAATATAAACGAATTAGATATAATAATCATAAAGTTTAATATTTACTAGAGTTAATTGTTTAGGAAAACTATTTAAAAATACAAATCTTACAGGGTTTATTTAGTATAGCAGGAGAGTAATTAATATGACTAAAGTTCTTGTTATTGATGATTCCCCTTTTATTTTTAAGGCCATAAAAAAAGCTTTAACACCTAAAGGGTTTGAGGTTATTGATAATGCGTCAAATGGACAAATTGGCCTAGAAATGGTGCAAAAGTATGCGCCAGATATTATTACATTAGATGTAACTATGCCGGTAATGGATGGTATCGAAACAGCTAGAGAATTATTAAAGATGAAATATTCATCTAAAATTATTATGCTTAGTGCCATGGGTGATGAATCTCTGATAGAGGAGGCAAAAAGTTTAGGTATTCAGCATTTTCTTTCAAAGCCATTTAAAGCGGAACAAATGTTAGAAAAAGCTCAATTTATTTTGGAAGGTAATAGTTCTGCAGTTTAATTGAAATTAGAGTGAGCATATGCAAAAAGAAGAAGTTACAAACTTATTTAAAAGTTCTTTTGTCGAAATTACTGAAGAATTAGTAGAGGCTAAATTTCAAGAAGCCCATAATTTGGATGACAAAACTAGAATAGCAATTATTATTGGCATTACCGGTAAAAAAAAAGGCAGAATAATTCTAGAAACAGATATGATTACTGCTCAAAAATTTACAGAAGCCATGAACTGTGGAGATCCGCTGGATGATCCAAAGGAGCTTTATTTATATATGGCAGAATTTGCTAATATGTTTTGTGGTAGAGCTACTACATATATAAATGACTTATTTCACGGTCGTGAAGCGTGGTTAGCACCTCCTGCTATATATTCTGGCAAAAATTTAAAGATGGACACTCCGTCTTTAAATTCGGAAGTTATGTATTTTAGGCATGAAATGGGTATCTTTACAATTGATATAGGTTTTGAGCAAGAAAAAAAAGAATAAAAAATTCTATAATTTACTTCTTATTAGCATTGACACGATTAAATAATCTGAAAAATATTTTAGAATTGGTTAAATTAAAGAAAAACATATAATAAATCCTTATGCTGGGAACTTTTTAGAAATGGAGAAATAACTGTGTCTGGTTTAGATTTTACAATAGAAGAGCTGTTAGCTAATGATTATGATTCGGTAGATGAAGAGTTTTTAGAAGATTTTTTTGTAGAAGCTAAAGAGCATATTGAGAATATTGAAATGAAGTTGCTGGAACTGGAGAAAAATTCTTCAGATCCAGAAATTATTAATTCGATATTTCGTTCATATCATACCATAAAAGGCTTGGCTGGATTCGTTAGTCAGCTTTTAATTCAAAAAATTGCCCATACAACAGAAACATTGATGGATTTATGCAGAAATAGTGAAATAAGTGCAACAAAAAAAATTATTGACATAATTTTGCTGTCTACTGACCTGATTAACAAAATTTGTCAGGAGCAATCTTTAAATAAAAATGAAAATTTTATAAAAACAGCATGCAGCCACCTGGAGTATATACAAAATGTTATCGAAAATAAAGGTGAGTCTTTTGATATAGAAGCACCTTTAGAGCTTGAAGAGTTATCAGTGCAGCAGCAAGTATTAAAGCTTGGAGAAATCTTGGAAAATCAAGATATTTTAGATGAAGAAGATATTCAGGACATATTAGAAAAACAAAATGAAAATACTGAAATGTTATTTGGGGAAATCGCTGTAAAAGATAAGAAAGCTACTCCTAAAGACGTTGTCGATGCGATTCGGACTCAGACAAAAGTAAATACAAATGAGTACATGAGGGTTCCTCTTAGTAAAATTGAACTTTTGACTAATATGATAGGGGAATTAATGATTACCCATTCTGTTATAGAGCAATCTGCTATTAATAAAACTAGTACTGAAACCAATTCAACTTCATCGAATTTTCTAAAAGTTTCAAGAATAACTAAAGACCTACAAAACCTTGCTATGAATTTAAAGATGGTTTCTTTAAAATCTACTTTTCAAAAAATTTCTAGGATAGCAAGGGATACAATTTCTGAGTTAGATAAGAATATTATGTTTATAACACAAGGTGAAAATACTGAAATTGACCGCAGTGTAACTGAAAAAATTTTAGAACCGCTTGTTCATCTTGTAAAAAACGCTATTTCTCATGGGATAGAATCAGAGCGAACCCTAAATAATAAGGTCTCACAAGGATTAGTGACTGTTAGCGCCTACAGTAAAAGAGGATTTGTTTATATTGAGGTGGCTGATGATGGAAAAGGTTTAAATACAGAAAAACTTTATCAAAAAGCCCTTGAGAAAAATTTAATTGATCCTAACAGAAATTATTCGGATAAAGAAATACAAGAATTTATTTTGCTTCCAGGGTTTTCTACAGCAGAAAAAGTAGATAACATATCAGGAAGAGGAGTTGGAATGGATGTTGTAAAAACAGAAGTTCAAAAAATTGGCGGTAAATTAGATATAAACAGTCAAGTTAATAAAGGAACAACTTTTATTCTTAAATTGCCTATCAATAATGCTGTAATGAATGGCACTATAGTGAACATAGATAAGTCTAATTACATAATTCCAACAATAAATGTAAAACAAATTATTCAACCTAAAGCTGAACAATGGATTTATATGCAGAACAAGCAGTCTATGATTAAGGTTAGAGAGGATGTAATTCCAGTAATTGATATCTGGCGTATATTTGACAGAAAAAAAACAGAAAATTATAGGCCAGAATTGATAATTATACTGGAGATGGAACACATATTAAAAGCTTTGCCTATTGATAGTATTACTGGACGGCAAGAAATTGTTCTTAAGCCTTTGGGTGAAGAATTTAAAAATTTAAATTTCTTTTCTGGTTCTTCAATACTGGCAGATGGTACTGTTTCATTAATATTTGATATTGAAAATTTATTTAAGATGGACGAAGGAGCATTTTAAATGGAAGATTTAGAAGTTAATCGCCAAGAGGGCAAGTACTTAACCTTTTATTTAGGAAACGAAGATTATGGCATACAAATTTTAAAAGTAAAAGAAATAATTGGAATGATGAATATTACTTATGTGCCTAGGACTCCTGAATTTATTAAAGGTGTAATTAATCTAAGAGGTAAAATTATTCCTATTATGGATTTAAGATTAAAATTTGATATGAATGAAAAAGATTATAATGAAAGAACTTGCATAGTTGTTATGGAAGTTGTCATCAATGGATCTCACAGACATTTAGGTATTGTGGTAGATACAGTATCTGAAGTTGTGAATATTAATCGTAAGGATATTGAGCCACCTCCGCAATTTGGTACAAAGATTGATGAAAACTTTTTGACGGGGATGGGAAAAGTTAAAGATAGAGTTGTAATGTTGTTAGATATTGAACAAATTGTTAATAGTGAAGAATTTGTAGCTTTATTTAATAATATGCGAGAAGAAGCAGCTACAGCTTAATAAGTTTTATTTAACAGGGGCTAACTATACTTATCCTGTTAAATATTTATTAAACGATTATTATTGAGATAAAACAAAAGCAGCTAATAAGTCTACATCAAAACTTGAAGGCTACAGTATCAGCAAGATTGGTACGGCGTTCTTTTAGTCGATTTGTTAAAGAAAAGGGAGTTTAGGAATAATAATGGATAAACCTTTAGCTCCGAGCCTCCAGTAGTCTAGTATGCAACAACCTAAAATAGAGCAAAATATAAATAAACAGCCAGCACAAATAACTATAGATAAAACATCAAAAAAGTCTGTATCTAATATAAAAGTTGTTTCGCCAGAAGATGTGATTCCTTTAGAAAATGATACAGAAGGGTTTTAGTAGAAAATTAAATTAAAATAGTTTTAAACAATGAAAGGTACACAGTATGGAATTACAGGTTCAAGTTCAAGCAGGAAAGCATTTAACATTTTTTCTAGGTAAAGAAGATTATGGTATTCCCATTTTAAAAGTAAAAGAGATCATTGGGCTTATGGAAATAACCTATGTGCCAAGAACTCCTGAATTTATTAAAGGTGTGATAAATTTAAGAGGAAAAATAGTTCCAATTATGGATTTAAGATTAAAATTTGGGATGAATGAAAAAGAATACAACGAAAGAACTTGCATTATTGTAGTTGAAGTTTTTATAAATGGAGTAGAAAGACAATTAGGTGTCGTTGTAGATTCAGTATCTGAAGTTTTAAACATAAACGAAAAAGATATTGAGCCTGCTCCTAAGTTTGGTGCTAATGTAGCTGATAACTTCTTAACTGGTATGGGCAAAGTAAAAGATAGAGTAGTTATGTTGCTTGATATCGAACAAGTAGTTAATAGTGATGAAATGGTAAATTTATTTGACAATCATCATGAAAAGGTTGTTGTAGAAGAATAATATTATTGTAATAAGAGAAGGGGCGCCTATAAACGCTCCTTCTTTTTACTCTAAAAGAGAAATGGAATAAAATATGATATTCAATTATCAAATATCTGAAGAATTATTTGAAAAGTATAGGCAGCTAATTTTTGATATGCTTGGTATTCATATGAATACTACAAAAAGAGAAATGGTTAGCACTAAAATTAATAAAATTATAAGAAGGCATAACATTGAAAGTGCTGAAACGTTATATGAATTGTTATTATCTCCCAAGCTGGAAAGTGATATATTAGATAATTTCGTGGATGAAATAACTATTCATAAAACTAATTTTTTTAGAGAAGATAATCATTTTGAATTTCTAAAACAAAATATTAATTTTATTTTAGATAATATAAAAAGAATAAGACAAAATAAAGAAATTCGCGTCTGGAGCTCGGCTTGCTCTACCGGGGAAGAGCCTTACACAATAGCTATGGTTCTAAAAGAATGCCTGCCCATTGATATTAATATCAAAATTTTGGCAACAGATGTTAGTCCAGGGGTTATTACGACTGCTCAAAAGGGTCAATATTCCATTGATTCATCTAATGATATCAAATCTTTTTATTTGCAGCGTTATTTAAAAGATAATGGCGAATATTATGAAATTAAGCCCGATATAAAAAAATTAATTACTTTTAGAACTTTTAATTTAATGAATGAGTTTCCCTTTAAAAATAAGTTTGACATTATATTTAGCAGAAATGTAATGATTTATTTTAATATCGAAACTCAAGGGGAGTTAATTCAAAAATATTATAATTCTTTAATTGATAATGGAATATTACTTATAGGGCATTCTGAGAGTTTGACCCAACGACAATATAAATTAAAGTATTTACAACCGACAGTGTATATGAAGTGATGTTTTATGTTTAAAAGTAGAGAACAACAGAGTGAAAAGGTTGAAGAGGTTACTAAAAAACAGTATTTTTTACAACCCGGCTATATATTTGTAAGCCAAGAGCCATATTTGATTCAGACAGTATTGGGCTCTTGTGTGGCCATATGCTTATGGGATTCTAAGCTTAAAGTTGGTGGAATGAATCATTATATTCACTCTTCACCCTTTGATAAAAGTGAAAAAACTTGTCAGTATGGATGTTATGCAATACCTCATTTATTAAAATTATTATTAGATATGGGTTCTAAAAAAGATAACTTAAGAGCTCACATAATAGGTGGCGCTCAAAACCCGGATATGAAAAGTTATTTAATAGGTGATGGAAATATAAAAGTAGCAACAACAATTTTAAAAGAACAGTTTATAGATATTCTTAGCTCTGACACGGGCGGACAAATAGGGAGAAAAGTGATATTTGACAATTTTACAGGTGATGTAATGGTTTATAAAGTTCAAAATATAAGAAAGAGTGATTGGTATGAGGACAATTAAAGTACTTATAGTGGATGATTCCGCATTGGTAAGAAAAATCTTAACGCAGGAATTATCAAAAGACCCAGAGATTGATGTAGTCGGATCGGCCCCTGACCCATATATTGGCAGGGACAAAATTGTTACATTAAAGCCGGATGTGGTTTTATTGGATATTGAAATGCCAAGGATGGATGGATTGACTTTTCTTGAAAAGTTAATGAAATATTATCCAATGCCCGTAATTATTATAAGCTCTTTAGCTAAAAACAATTGTGATCTTGCGATTAAGTGTTTGGAGCTTGGCGCAGCCGATGTAGTGCCAAAGCCAGGTGGATCTTATTCAGTTGGAGACATGTCTGAACAACTTATAGATAGAATTAAAGGTATCAAGGCAATTAATACCAATAGATTGTTTAACAAGTCTAATGATGTAAAAGCATATAATCAGGCTTTATTAAAAAATACTTATGTAAACTCTAACAATCAAGTTATAGCAATCGGTGCTTCAACAGGAGGAACTGAAGCAATAAAACATGTCTTAACTAATTTACCTCCAACAATGCCACCTATTATTATAGTTCAACATATGCCTCAATACTTTACCAAATCTTTTGCTGATAGCGTAAATAACCTTTCCCAACTGTATGTAAAAGAAGCTGAAGACAATGAGTATCTTACTCCGGGTAAAGTTTTAATAGCACCTGGGAACAAGCATATGGCCTTGAGAAAACAAGGAGGCAAATATTATGTTGAAATATTTGATGGGCCTTTAGTTTTCCATCAGCGCCCTGCTGTAGAAATTTTGTTTGACTCTGTTGCGCAATGCGCTTGCCCAAATGCAATGGGTGTTATTTTAACCGGGATGGGCAAAGACGGTGCGAAAGGATTATTGCATATGAAAGAAGCCGGTGCTTATACCATCGCTCAGGATGAGGCAAGTTGTGTTGTATTTGGAATGCCTAAAGAAGCTATAAATATTGGTGCAGCTCAAAAAATATTAAGCTTAGATAGTATTCCCGGTGCAATGGTAAATCACCTTAAGAGCAATTTAAATAATAAAGAGAAAGCTATCTAAAGCTTTAATCATTGACTAGCATAAAAATTGAAAAAAATATAAACCTCCTTTAATTAACAAAGTTGCTAAGACTTTGAAAAAATTGTAGGAGGTTTGCATATGTAAGATATTATATGTTTTAAAAAATGTATACTTGATCTACAAGTCTGCTAAATATAGTAATAGCAATGTGCTAAAATCATAGTGCAAGAATATTGGCTATTAAATATTAACTTCAAATTTGACATTATCTTGTCTTATAAATATTATAGTCCTAAGTGTTACACTATGATTAGGGAAAGAAGCTTAGCAAGTGAGGTAAAACAAAAAAAATACTACATTGATTACGTGATAGATTATATTAGGAGAATTTACTGTGTGTCGTATTGGAGCAATCAAGTCTAAGGAATATGTTCATCCTTCAAAAGCTCTTTTATTGATGAGATCTCAGCAAAAAGGTCATGACAATTCAGGGTTTGCTATGGTTATGCAAGACTTAGGTGGTATCTTTGAAAATTATAAAGATCTTCCTACCTTATCTATGGCATGTACTGATGAAGGCATTAAGCTAGCTGAGGACATTCTGCACAAAATTGGTTTTATAAGAGTTATGCAGTGGTCTCCGGACGTTCATCCTGCCCCAGATTTAACTATTGAACCAATGCCTCATTATGTGTTTGAAGTATTTCAATATCCAAAGAGCTATAAGCATTCATCAAAAGAAGAAAAAGAAGAGCTTCTTGTTGATACAAGGTTGAAGCTTAGAAGAGAATTAGAAAAAATCGAAGCAGGCTTTGTTTATTCATTTTGGCCTGATGTCGTAACTTTAAAAGAAATCGGTGATCCGCAAGATATTGGTACATACTTTAACTTATGGGAAGAAAATGCCGATTTTACTGCAAAAATAATTACTGCGCAATGTAGACAAAATACAAACTATGATATTGTACGTTATGCAGCGCATCCGTTCTTTTTGCAAGGTTATACCGCATTAGTAAACGGTGAAAATACTTTCTACGAAAAGAACAAAAACTTTCAAAAAAAACTTCATAAAGGGTATATAGGCTTTGAGTCTGATTCTCAATGTTTCTTATACTCTTTGCACTATATTAAAAATGTTCTTAAATGGCCATTAATTTATTATAAACATACTATTACACCATTGCCGTTTGACGAAATTGAACACAGAGATGATAAAGACATATTATTAAAAATCAAAGCATCTCTTGCTCATCTTGAAATAAACGGTCCTAATACAATAATAGGCGTTCTTCCTGATGGAACAATGTACACCTGTTGTGATTCTAAAAAATTAAGACCTGTTGTTGTTGGTCAAACTGATGACACAATCTCAATTACTTCTGAAGTAACAGGCATAAATGAAATACTGCCTGATAGAGATTGGGAAAAGGATATTTATCCGCATGAGAGAGAAATGGTAGTAGTAAATAATGATTTAAAGGTTGAAAGATGGCAACAATAAAAGTTAATAAATTAAGCCGGGATGATTTACCCTGGCAACTAGAATATAATACCGACAGATGCACAATGTGTGGAAGATGTGTAGCATCATGTCCTTTTAATGCAATTGAGGCAGGTGTTGAAAAAAGAAGAAAAATTACCAGTTCTGACGTAACACCTAACCCAAAAGCTAATTTTTTAACAGTGCCTATCATCAAACAGGTTGTTGACTGTACTCATAGTTGCAGAGGTTGTGGAATATGTGAAAAAGTTTGTCCTAATACAGCAATCAAGCCTGTAAGAAATGAAGATGAAAGATTTGCAATAAAATATAGAGGAGCTCTTGCTGATCCTTATAAAAGAGGTGGAAGGTCAAATCTAAATACAGAAGGCAGAACCCTTGATAAAATAAAAATCGGTAGAATCTCCCAAATGACTGATCCTTCTTTGGATGCCCAAAGGCATACGTTCGATATGCTAGCACCATTGGGTAGAATTTTACCCCCTGAGCAAATTCCATTTGAAGTACAAGGCGACGAACTTAAGCTAGCTAAAAAAATACCACCTGTGCGTTGGGTTTATCCCATTATACTTGGTGATATGTCAATTGGTGCATTATCTTGGAGAATGTGGGAAGCTATAGCAATTGCAACAGCTTATCTAAACGAAGAAATCGGTCTACCTATCAGAATGTGTACCGGTGAAGGTGGTATACCTTCACGACTATTAAGATCTGAACATTTAAAATATATGATACTCCAAATTGCATCTGGGCATTTTGGCTGGAACAGAATTATTAGTGCAATGCCGGAAATGATTGAAGATCCTGCTGCTATATTAATTAAGATAGGTCAAGGCGCAAAACCCGGAGATGGAGGACTTTTACAATCTAAGAAAGTTGCTAAGCACATTCAGGAAATTAGAGGTGTGCCAAAAGCAGACTTGTTAAGCCCTCCAAACCATCAAGGCCTCTATTCAATTGAAGAAAGTGTGCAGAAGATGTTCTTATCATTTAATGCTGCTTTCAAGTTTAGAGTACCTGTGGCAATTAAAGTTGCAGCAAGTGCAACTAGTGTTTCTGTATACAATAACTTATTAAGAGATCCTTATAACATTGTTGGAGGATTTTTTCTCGATGGTATTTCCGGTGGAACCGGTGCAGCTCATGAGATTTCTCTTGATCATACCGGACATCCGGCAGTATCTAAATTAAGAGACTGTTATTTAGCAGCGGTGCATCAAGGCAAACAAGGACAAATTCCTCTTTGGGCCGCAGGCGGTCTTGGTATGACCGGCAACCTGGCAGCTGATGCATTTAAGATGTACTCTTTAGGGGCAAACGGCGTATTTACAGGAAAACTAATACTTCAGCTGGCTGGTTGTGTGGGTAATGACAGCGGTAAGTGTAATGCTTGTAATACTGGCTTATGCCCTGTTGGCATTTGTACGCAAAACCCTGTATTAGTAAAACGTCTTGATATTGATAAGGTAGCTGAGAACATTGTTAATTATTTCTTAGCTGTAAATCATGAGTTTAAAAAGCTTATGGCTCCTATTGGAAACAGTTCATTGCCTGTAGGTCGATCAGATGCACTTGTTTCTGTTGATAAGAGTGTGGCAGACAGATTGAAAATTCAATATGCTTGCTAATCTTTTGCTCGGATAGTGTACCAGAAACTAATTGTTATTGGAGGAATAAATGCCTGAAAGTACTAGAGCACTAATTGACGGTGTTATAAACGGAAAAAGAATTTCTACACAAGAATTATTACAAAAAATATATAAAAAGCTGGAAGAAGGCTATACTGAATTTGAAATTAATGCTTCCGGCCAGCACAATATAGGTGGGTCATTATGGACACAGGATGGTAAACCGTTAAAGTTTTATGTGAAAAACCCGGGTCAAAGGGTTGGATCTATGGGATTGGAAGGAACTCAGATTGTTATTGAGGGTTCTTCGTCTGCTGATGTAGGCTGGTTAAATGCTGGTGCTGAAATTATCTTAAAAGGTGATGGTGGTGATACTACAGCACACTGCGCTGCAAACGGTAAAATCTACGTTGCTGGTAGAGCAGGTACCAGATCCGGTGCGTTAATGAAGCATGACCCTAAATTTGCTGCGCCTGAGTTTTGGGTACTTAAGAATACCGGCTCATTTAGTTTTGAATTTATGGGTGGCGGTATTGCTGTAATTTGTGGTTATGATTGTGAAAACCTTGATTCTGTACTAGGCTACAGAAGTTGTATTGGTATGGTTGGTGGAACTGTTTATGTGAGAGGAAGTGTTAAAAACTTATCTGATGAAGTCTGGTTAATGGACCTTGATGAGAAAGATCTTAATTTCCTTAAAAACGGTATGACCCAGTTTTTAAATAAAATAGACAAAGCTGAAATATATGATAAATTAACTAATTTTTCTGATTGGAAAAAAATAGTTGCTAAAACTTATGAAGAAAGAAATCGTCGATCATTTAAGCCTATTATCGATTATAGACAAAACAAATGGGTTGAGGGTGGAATCTTTGGCGATATTATTGAAGAAGATTACTTTGTCGCTAACTTCTACGAAACGAGTGACTTAAGACTTAAATTCCCAGAGTGGAGAAATGCTGCATATTCTGCGCCATGTGAGTATAGTTGCCCTATTAGTATACCTACACAAAAAAGAATATCTTTATTAAGGCAGGGTAAAATACAAGAAGCGCTGAATCTTGTATTGGATTTCAGTCCATTTCCTGGTTCTGTTTGTGGTCAGGTTTGCCCGAACCTTTGTGTTGAAGAATGTAGCAGAAAATATATTGATGATCCTGTAAAGGTTAAAGATGTAGGCTTGTTGAGCAAAAGCTTAGATGTTAAGATGCCTGAAAAGGAACTTGATAAAAAGGTTGCTATTATTGGTTCTGGTTCAGCTGGTTTATCAGCAGCGTGGCATTTAAGAAGACAGGGCTATCAGGTTGATATATTAGAAGAAGATAATATTATTGGTGGTAAGTTAAAACAGGTAATACCAACTGAGAGGTTAAATCCTGAAATTCTTGATACTGAATTGAACAGAATTAAGAGCATCGGTGTAAACTGTAAGACTAGTGCAAAAGTAGATAAGGACATGTTTAAGCAGCTTCAAAATTACTATGATGCTGTAGTTGTTGCGGTTGGTGCGCAAAATCCTGTAGTGATACCTTTTGAGGGACATGAGAGACTTGTTAAAGGGTTAGATTTCTTAAAGGCTGTTAATAAAGGTGAAAAGCCATCAGTTGGTGAAAAAGTTGTAGTTATCGGTGCAGGTAATGCTGCTATGGACGTTGTAATCGGTGCTTATGAAATGGGTGCAAAAGAGGTGACATCAATCGATATACAGAAGCCAGCAGCGTTTGATAAGGAAATTGAGCATGCTAAAAAGCTTGGGGCTAAAATCTTATGGCCTCGCTATACAGAGAAGGTCACCGAAAAAGGCGTTTATTTAAAGGATGGAACTTTATTAGAGGCTGATACTGTAATTATTTCTATTGGCGATAGGCCTGATTTTTCTTTCCTTGCTGATGAGTATCTTGATGAAAGAGGCCGGGTGAAAGTTAATGATTACAATCAATCTGAAGTGAATGAGAAAGTATTTATTCCGGGTGATGCTATAAAGCCAGGATTATTTACCCATGCAATAGGTGACGGAAGAAAAGTTGCTATTAATATTGATAGAATGCTTAGCGGTAAAGAGCTTGATAACTTTGAAAGGGCTCCTGTATTACCTGCAGATAGGGTGAAAAATGAATTCTATCATCCGATGAACAGTAATAATATTCTTGGGATGGATGCGGTTGATGAAACCAAACGTTGTATGAGCTGCGGATTCTGTAGAGATTGTTATTTCTGTTTAGAGGCTTGCCCCGAGCAGGCTATAACAAGAAATGAAAATAAAGATGGTACTTTTGAGTATATAAGTAATCCTCATAAATGTATAGGCTGCGGTATTTGCGCAGGGGTCTGTCCTTGTGGTGTTTGGGCTATGCTCGATAATGTAGAAAAATACCTTGAAGCTTAAGTAGTATTTATTTGTATAAAAAATTTACAAGAAGCCTCAATTAGAGGCTTCTATTTTTTTAGAACTCAGGAAAACTCTTTTACCGGCTATATAAATCAATAATAGCAACTTACTTAGCTTCTGTTTTCTGAGTCCCTGAATTCAACTTTGTCCATATCCTTTCAAAAGGCTTTAAATTATTAAATTTTAATTTATACTCAACTTCACAGTCTACTTTCTCTCCAGTAAGCATATTAGTAAGCCCACCTTGCTTTTCAATGATATCAGCCTCTTGCTTACTTATATTAATTGAAGTTTTAGTCTTTTTATTGACATTATCAGCAAGTTTTTTACCCCAATTAGATATTTTCTCTCTTAGAGCCGTTTTAAATGAATCCCATTTACCTGCTTTAAAATCAGCTTTATGGCTATCAACTTCTTCATTTAATTGTTCACCAAGACCTCTAATGCTCTTTTCTACAAATTTACTTACATTACCATTATTTAAATCAGCGATTTTCTCATTGTCTTGGTATTTACCTACTGGGTCATCAACTAAAATAGGACTGCCATTTTCATCTTTTTCATTTGGTCTTACTGCCAAATCAGCAGCAGAACCGTCAGTAAGATTATTTAACACTAATACAGAATCATTACCATCTTCAACCTTATAAGAGAATACATTATCTTTATTTGAAGACACTTCTGATAGTTTACCCTGAGCAAATACCTGATTCTCATTTCTTACTTTAATCATATTTTTTAAATTTTGATAAATTGCACGCTTAGGATTATTTTCATCTTTAGAATTTACTACACTATCAATAGCATCAGCTGTAAGAGGTCCTCTGTTTATATCTCTGGTGTCATATAAATATTTTTCTTTAATAACCATCAGGAGTTATTTCCCCCTCCACGCTGACTCCTCCTCTCGCTCCTCTTTTTACAGCTTCTTTTAACGCATACTCTTCATTATTTTCTGCGCCAATCTCGTCACCATAATAAATAATAGGCATACCAGGTTGAGACATCAATACAGAGTTAATAACACTAACTTTTTTAGGATCACCTTCCATAAAGTTATTTATTCTTCCGCTTACACCAAGACCTTCTCTAAAATCTTGGCCGTTTGGAATCAATTTATCATAAACGACTTTTCGCGTATTAGGGTCAACCATTTCAAGAGAAGTCTCATCATGCACACGTGCAAAAGTAGCCCAACCAGCCCCTTCTGGAACTTCCGGCAAATTGTTTTGTGCTCTCCAATAATAATCTTTGTTTCCACTTACCACTGATGCCCATGTTGCAGGCATTCTAGGAAAATCATAACAAACCTGAACTTCACTAGTTGTTTTTAGGTCTTCACCTTTTCCTCTACCGTCTTTAATTTTTACGGAATTTCCATAGTAGTCTTTAATTTGATCAGGCCACTGGCAAGCTTCTGCTTGTAATATAACACCGGGAGCAGTTGCTTTTACAAATGCATTGAGCAACTTAACCACACTATGAGTTTCCGGTAAGCTTTCACCGTCAGTACCAGGCTTGTCCACAAAAAACGGAATAGCATCTAACCTAAAGATATCAGTACCATAATCATTTTCCCACTTAGCAAATGTTTTTAAGACCTCTTTCATCAACTCAGGATTTTCCCAGTTTAAATCCGGCTGAAAATCGTAGAAGGTATGGTAATTGTACATTGTCTTATCACCTTCAGGTGTATGTACAGTTCTTTCTGTCCAGTGATCTTTACAATTTTCAGGGAACATTAATCGTTTAACGGATTTAACTTGATTGCCGTCTTTATCTAATATAGGTTTACCTTTTTCATCGATTTCATCATATGCTACTATTACACCTTTTTGCGGATCAGTACTTCTTGAGGCTTCCGATCGTTTCTCTTTAAAAATATAAAAATCCTGATATTTCTTATCACCGGCTAGGGATTTTTGGAAAAATTCATGCCCTTCTCCTGAGTGATTAACGATAAGATCTGCCATTACATTAATACCTTTATCATGGGCAGCTTTTACAAATTTTTTGTAAGTATCATCAGCAGACTCATCATCTTTAGCTTTTAGGTCAGGATTAATTGCATTGTAATCAGTTACATCAAACCCTGCATCACCCCCGCCCGACTTAGCAAAAGGTAAGTTATATATGGTTGTAGCACCTAGCTCTTTAATATGATCCAGCTTATCTTGTACGTTTTTAAAGTTGCCTTTTAGTGGTTTACCGTCTTTATCCTTACCTACATTAAACTGGTCAGGATAAAGCATATAAGCTACTTGATTTTTATACCATTGGTTAGGTTTATTAGCGTCTCTTTCTTTTAACTCTTTTGGCCGCTCTTCTCTAGTTTTTTGTATTAATTCACAAACTTCATCATATAGTTTATCTACATTATGCTTGCCCCCATACAATACCTTTAAAGAAGATTTGATTTCTTCTTCAAGTTGTTTATCTAGCTTAAAATCTTCTTTTTTCCCTGCGAACTTAACTTCTCTCTTTTTTAGGCCGGTAAAAGCAGTATTATAATACTGCTTTCTAATATTCATGTTAATACTCATTTGTGTGATACTCTCTCTCTACTTTCGACTTTTATCTTTTATTTTTATATAAATTATATTATTTTCTATAAGGTATTATATAAATCTATTTCAATTATACGTAAACAAAAAAAGAGGGAAATAAATATTGACAGTAAAAAAATTTTTTAATAAATATTATCTGTAAAAATTTAGTTATTAATTACTTTTTAAGGGTGATATAGTATAATTATTTGAATTGTTAAATAAGCTTAAGTGGAATATTTTTAGTAAGGAATTCTTTTTATGAAAAATACAATTGACTTTATAAAATCAAAATTATCAGATTCAACCTTTAAACCTGATATTGGCTTAATTTTAGGTTCAGGCCTGGGTGATATTGCAAAAGATATTAATGGAGTCAGTATACCTTACTCAGAAATACCTAATTTTAAAAAGTCCGGCGTAGATGGCCACGCAGGCAATTTAGTTATTGGTGAATTATGCAATAAAAAAGTTGTTGCTATGCAGGGCAGATTCCATTTTTACGAAGGTCATACATTACAAGAAAACACATATCCTGTAAGAATAATGAAATTATTGGGTATAAATAAATTAATAGTTACAAATGCAGCTGGTGCTGTTAATATGGCCTTTACCCCCGGGGACTTGATGTTTATAGATGATCATTTAAATTTAATAGGTACCAACCCCTTAATCGGTCCTAACCTGGATGAACTAGGACCCCGATTTGTAGATATGACTTATGCTTATTGTCCAGAATTATTAAAAAAAGCTCAAGAAATAGCCAAGACTCTAAATATAAAAACACAACAAGGTATTTATGCAGGCCTGAGTGGTCCAACTTATGAAACAAAAGCAGAAGTAAGAATGCTAAGAACACTAGGTGCTGATGCAGTAGGAATGTCTACGGTTCCCGAAGTTATTGTAGCCAACCATATGAAATTAAAAGTATTGGGAATTTCTTGTTTAACTAATATGGCAGCAGGGATACTAGACCAACCTTTAAGCCATGATGAAGTTATAGAAACATCAAATAAGGTAAAAGCCAATTTTATCAACTTGGTAAAAGAGATAGTTAAAGCTATTTAATGCTTAACTTTTTAAGCAATTATTTACTTGCTTGGATTTGCTGGCCTTAAAATTATTATTGAATCCAGATTTAGATGAAGGAAGTCACAAACTTCTGCTTGCCTCTCTGGATATTGTCTGCTAATTACTTCGGCCTCTTTAATTGCAACAAATCGCTTTTCCCCATTTAAGATATCAGATAAAACCCTATTTTTTTTACCTGTTCTAGGCATAAAAACATACCCTTTTATTTCGTAGTCTTTTGTTACAACAAGAACTTTTTCAGACCAATAACCTTTGACGATATCAGGGTTTTCAGATTGTTGATTCATATATCTATCACCTCGCATTCACTTACTATTCTTTGTTTGATCCCGCCTTTTACATACCAGAATAAGATTGGAATAACGGTAAATATAAAGCTAAAGCAAGAACTAAAACTATACCGCCAATTACAATAAGCATAATAGGCTCAATCATTTTATTTAATGCATCTACAATCCTATCAAGCTGTGTATCAATATAAACAGAAGAATACTCCAGCATCTCTCCCAATTGACCAGATTGTTCACCTGTTGCAATCATACACATTACAATATTTGGAATAATACCTGTAGCTTTCATAGAGCTTGATAATGATTGACCTTGTTGAATTTTTATTGCACTTTGTCTCATTGATTTATTTATAATATAATTTTCCACTGTTGTATTAGAAAGCAGCAAGCTATCTACAATAGGAACACCAGCATCAAATGCAACTCTTAAAACCGCAATAAAGTTAGATAAAGATGAATAAGTAACAAATACTTTTATAAGTGGTATTTTTAATGATAGCTTATCTATTACTTTTCGAGATGGTGGCCAATTAAACAAATAGTAAATAGAATAAGTAACAGCCCCAAATCCAATAGGAATAAAGTACCAATATGTTTTTAAAAACACACCTATATCCATTAAAATAGATGTAATAAGAGGCAAATCTTTACCCATATCATCAAACATATCTTTAAACGTAGGGAAAACAAATGTTAACATTATAAGGGTAACTAAAGCCGCTAATACAATAACAAAAACCGGATACATCATTGTAGAAATTACTTTACTTCTTAGCTTGTCTTGTTTGTCTAAAAGTTCAACCATTCTAGCCAGTGTAGAATCAAGCTCCCCTGTTTCTTCACCAGCTTTAATCAAGCCTGAAAATATTTGATCAAATACTTTAGGATATTTTGCTATTGCCTCACTCAAGTTAGCACCGGATAAAATGTGCCTTCTCAATTCATGTGCCACATTTTGCACATTTTCATTGCTTACGTTCATTTCAACAAATAACAGTGCCTCTACAATAGAAATACCTGTTTTAGATAGAATATACAATGTATTAGTAAATTCTATTTTTTCTGACATGCCTAGTTTTTTTAATTTTATTTTTTTATTTTTATTTCTAAGTTTTGATTTATTTTTATTTTTGCTTAATTTTGAATTCTCTTCTTCAATTCTTGTTGGCATTAGATCTTTTGTTCTTAAATATTCTCTGGCATCTCTTAATGTCTCAGCAGTTACTGACCCTTTAACCACTTCTCTTTTAGAATTCATTGCTGTATATGTAAATAAAGGCATAATTTCTCCAATTATTCGCTTAGTGCACCCAAAATTCTTATATATTCTTTTATTGGAACTTCACCATTGAATACTGCATCCAACCCAGCTCTTTGAAGCGTTTTCATTCCTGTAGAAACAGCAACTTCTTCTATCTCATGATTTGGAGCATTTTGAGTAATCAGTTTTCTGATCTCTCTATTTAGTGTCATTATTTCATAAATACCCATACGTCCAACAAAGCCCATATTACCGCAAGCATCACAACCAACAGGGCGATATAAACCTTTTTCCCTAAACACATCTATTTCTTCAGATTGAGAAACAATCATTTTTAATTCATCTAAATCTGGAGTGTATATTTCTTTACATACCGGACATAATCTCCTTAATAGCCTTTGAGCAACAATGCCAACTACAGCAGATGCAATCAAATGAGAAGCTGCCCCCATTTCTATTAATCTGGTTACAGTTGCTGTTGCACTATTTGTATGTAATGTACTTAATACAAGGTGGCCTGTAAGAGCTGCATGAATTGCTGACTCAAGGGTTTCATAATCTCTGATTTCACCAATCATTATTATATCAGGATCCTGCCTAAGAATAGCCCTTAAACAAGATGCAAATGTTATATCTGCTTTTGTATTAACTTGAACCTGGTTAATAGCTTCTACTTTTATTTCTACTGGATCTTCTACTGTAGTAATGTTAACGGTTTCTTCATTTATTTTATTTAACACAGAATACAATGTTGTAGTTTTACCGCTTCCGGTGGGACCAGTAACAAATATAATCCCATGAGGAGAAGTAGTCATAATTTCTATTTTTTGGATATCATTAGTAGTTGCACCAACAAGCTCTATTTTTTTTACATTTGTGCTCATTCTTATGGTTGGTTGAAGTATCCTGATACAAAGTTTTTCCTTTGAACCTACCGGCAGTGTATTCAATCTTAAGTCATATAATCTGTCACCAATTTTAATAGAAGTATGGCCATCCTGAGGCCTTCTGTGCTCTGCAATGTCCATTTTAGCAATAACTTTAAACCTAGAAATAACCATTGACTCAATCTTAGCTGGAACTTCCAATACTTTTCTTAAAATTCCATCAACCCTAAACCTTACTATATAATTATCTAGCCTGGGTTCAATATGAATATCACTTGCTTTCTTATCAAGAGCCTCTTGAATCAAAGATGAAACAAACTTTGCAACATTGCTAGACTCATCCTGCAGCTCTTTTTCTACCTGATTCCAGATACTATCTTCATCACCACTGGTTTCTTCCTCAGAAATTACTTCCATTAACTTTTCTGTTTCTTTTTTAGTTTTAAAGTAATTATCTATGCACTTTTCAAATTCTATATGAGTTAGAATCAATGGATTAGCAGACAAGCCTGTTAAATATATAATATCATTTAAAGCCCTTTTATTATTAGGGTCAACCATTCCTACTTGTATATTTTTACCATCAGTCTGAATAGGCACAACTTTATTAAATCTAATAAACTCTTCCGGTAGAAGACTTATTACATTGTCACTAATAGTTAAATCTTTTTCCGTAACATAGTTTACACCTTGTTGATCAGCCAAAGCAGATTTTAATTGTTCAAGAGATATAAAACCCAGTTTTACAAGGGCTGATCCCACAGGTGTTTTCGTTAACTTACTTTCAAGAAGAGCTTTATCAAGTTGATCTTTAGTTATCAAGCCATCGTCAATTAACTGTTCTCCTAGTCTTTTTTTAGGTTTTACAGCTTGCTGAACCTTAGCAGAAGTCTGCTGCAAGTCGACTTTATCAGCTTGATGTTCTTTTATCTCTTGATCAGTACTTATCAAGTTAAATTTTTTCGTGCAATGCTCTAGCAATTGTTCAAATTGTTCATTTGTCAAAGGTATAACTTTAGGATTTAAGTTAACTTCTTGAGTAATTTTAGATAAAAGATTTTCTTTTTTTTCTTTTAGCCCTGCATCAACCATACCAAGATACAGAGCTTCATTTGTTTTGTTAATCGGTATAAACTTTTCTTCTTGTATAAATTCAATAGGAAAAGTTTTAAAACAATTCTCACTAATTTTATCTAAAATGTCTTCAAGAGTCAGACCACTCATTAATAAACCCTTCTATGACTAGATAGCATCTATGTTATTATCCTCATCCAGAACTCTAGGCGTGATCATAATGATAAGTTCATTACGTTCTTTATTAGTTTTTGTATCTTTAAACAATAAACCTAAAATAGGAATATCCGAAACAAAAGGAACTTTCTTTGCATCTTTTGTTTCAACTTCTTGTATTAATCCGCCAAGAATAAGGGTTTCACCATTTTTAACTCTTATATTAGTAGCTTCAAATTTTCTGTTATTTAATAAAGTAAAAGCAGTCAAATCTGTAATCGGATCAGATTGTGTCTCTTTTACTGAAGTATAAGAAGGCTTAATGCTTAAAACAATATCTTTATTTGGAGTTATTTTAGGTATTATTTCAAGCTTTATACCTGCTTGCCCTATGTTATAAGTATAAGTTGTAATCCCGCTATCTCTATCAAATTCTCGAGTTACAGACTCAACAATGTCAGTAGAAATATCTATTTTAGATTCAACATAGTTAGATGCAACAATTCTCGGATTTGATAATACTCTACCTTTATTTTCTTGTATTAAGGCTGTTATAGAATTTTTCAACTCTTTTGCTGCACTACCTGTTGAACTAAAGCTAAAAGTATTGCTTCCTCCACCATAACTTAAAGAAGACAGATTTGAATTTTGGAAAGATAAAGAATTAGACAAACTTTTTGAGCCTGACTCATTTAATTCAATTATAGATGTTTCCAAATAAGCCTGAGGCTGCCTTTTATCAAACTTTTGAATAAACTCTGCAGATAAATCAATTTGATCTTGAGTACCAACAACAGTTATATTACCCAAAACCTTATTAGAAATAACTGCATAGCCTGGTGCATCTAAAGACTCTAAGCCTGCTACTGTTCCTTCAGTTGAGCCGGCTGTATCAGAAATAATCCCGTTTGAATTACCGCTACTACTTGAAGAAGATTGCGATCCAGTACCTGAGCCTTCAAGACCAGATGCTAAATCACCTTCGCCCCCACTATCATCAGTACTACTGTCATTTTTAAGAAGCGTAATAGTTCCACAAACTGACTCAGCCCCCTTGTCTGCAGGATTTTCCGAACCACTGGAATCACTTTCCTCGTCATCCTCTTCTTCGTCTTCTTTTTCTTCTCTTTCATTAAAGACGGTAAAGCAAAGTGTTTTTGCCAAATTATTAGCATCTGCATAGTTAATATCAAAGGTTTTCATAATGGGCTTTGTGTCAACCATGCTTATAATATTTTGAGCAATCTCAAAGTCATTTTCATTTCCAAAAATTAAAATCTGATTAGTCCTAGGGTTTGTAACAGCTACGTTGCTACCTGAGCTAGAGCTTAAATCAGGTCTGTTTAATGAAAAAATATTTGAATTTAAAAATTTTGCAACAGTACCGGCATCAAGATATTTAATTTGAATAGGTTTGATTTTACTCATGTTCAAGCCTATTTTATGAGAAGCTGTTTTTGCTGCAACAATCATTGTATCTGTTGAGTTATCAAGAGTATAAGCAAGTCCATTCATCTGCATTATATACTCAAATGCCTTATTTAAAGTTACATTTTTCAAATCCAGCGTAACCTTTCCAGTTACAGAACCATGTAGAACTAAGTTAAGTCCTGCCTTATCAGCCAACATTCTTAAAACTTGTTTTACATCAGATTCTCTCAAGCTTAAATTAATAACTTGCTCTTTATTATCAAGGCTTACGTTACCTTTAAGCTGTACACTGGATTGCTCTTCTCCTATTTTTTCCCTAAGTCCGATATCATTTTCACTTAATGCATATCCAGCATTACTATTTAAGCATAGTAACAAGCATGCAACTATTAATGCTGTTTTTTTATAATTTTTATACATTAATTTGAAACTCCTATATGTTTCTATATTTCATTATTATTAATTTCTATTATTTCTATGTAATTAACATAACTGTCGATCTCTTCTTTTAACGGTTCATTCTTAACTTCAGGAACCGGCTCTCCATCACTTAATTGAATATCATTAAGATTTCCAGTTACAACTTCTCCAATTCCCGCAGAGAAATAATTATTATTGGATTTTATTACGACTTTTTCCAATGTTATGTCTTCTATTTCATAGTTCAGCAGCTTATCGCCTTTTCTTACAAGATAATCGCTATCATTAATAGAAATAATAGCTGAGGCATTTGTTTTGTCATATAAAATACCATTAACCTTTGTTGTCATTAAATTCATCAAATCTGACTCAGTGTTCAACTCTGGTGGTACCGGGACAATACCAGTGTCAGCATCAAGTACTATGCTTTTTTCCTGATAAGGTTCAAACGGATCATCTCTGCCAAATTCATCTAGTGTAACAACAACTACTTCTTCTTCTGCCACCTCCTCATCAAGTTTTACCCTTGTCTTGTCAGCGTTCTCTTCATTTTCTTCTTCGATACTAGCTTCATCAAGATTTTCATCCTGCACGGCAATACTTTTTACTTGATGTTCTTTCATAATGTTTTCAACATTAAGATGGTTTTCATTGTCGTCGCTGACTTGCTTTTGGGCTTGATTCTGATTGTTAGAGCAACCAACTAGCAAGGCAGGCAATAAAATAGTAATAAATAATTTCAAAAAATTCTTCATATGCACTATAACTCATAATCTTTCATTTGTATAAATTTATTTTAATAATAGCAATCTCCAAATGTAACATTCATATATAGTATTTTAGTATTTTTATAATCCGAAAGGTAATTTAGGATTAATATATTGTCGACTATATCCGCATTAGCCTAATGTTTATGCTTTTTGGGGATGCTTTTATTGTATTGGATATCATTATCGACTAAATCTGCTTTTCAAGCTCCTTGTAGAGCTTAATTTTTCAACTTATAACTATGTATATTGCTCCTGTACTAAATCTAAGGTAATATTTTATTTTTTACAGTTTTAAAATGATTTTTTTTATATAAATAATTTATAAAATTAAAAAAAGTAAAAATAATTATTTGAACTAGTATAGAAAAAATCATGCTGAAACCAAAAATAATCGCTCCGGTTAATAGTATAGAGGATATACAGCAAATATCCTTAACAAGTTGTAAGCATATTTATGCTTATCATTCTGTATTTTTTGCAGAAGATGATTTACAGCGATTAACAGACTTTTGCAACTTGGCAAAAGACAATGAATTGAAATTTTTAATTAATTTTAAAGAGCATATAACAGAAGATGAGCTTGAAAGAATAAGCCGGTTTATAAGCAAAATTGAAAATTATTCAATAGATGGCTTACTCGTAAATAGCCTTGATATACTAAAACTATTAAAAAATAATAAATCCAAACTTAAAATTTATGCAGACTCAGGGCTAAATGTTCATAATTATTATGCAATGAACCTTTTAAAGTCGTTTTGCCCTATTGACAACTTCAATATAACAGAAGAAGTCTACTTAAAAAATATATGCTACTTAAAAGCATACTCTAACAGTAGCTTGTCAATTGACTCAAATAATCTGCCCTGGCTGGCAAAGGAGCTTTCTAAAAACAATTGTATTGATTACATAATTATAAAAGGCAATTTTGATAACAGCCTAACCCTTGTCAAAGGAATAAATGTTATAGAAAAACTCTTGGATAAAACCCCAAGATATATAAATAGAAAGCTACCCTTTAAGCACAGCCCATATAATTTATATTATAAAGCTAACCATTTTTCAGGTGAATTTGAAAGTCATCAAGATAAAAACTTTAAATTTATAGAAAATATAATAAATTATAACTGGAGTTTTTCCAAATTCAATTTTTCCAATAATTATTTGCCGGAGCAAAATTCTTGTTTGCCTAAAGTAACACTAAGACTAACAAGTTTTGAGCAGATAAAATATCTAAATAAATACCTTAAAAGGTTTAAGCAAAAACCTGTATATGCCATTGAATTTGGAGAAATTGTAAGCACAGCAGATTTGGTAAAACAAGATTTCAATAAGATAATAAAAAAAGCAAAAAATTACTGTCAAAAAAATAATATAAAATTGCAGCTTAGCACACCCAGAATCATAATAGAAAGGGACTTTGACAGAAGTTATGAGTATATAAAAAAATTATGCCTGGATGAGCCCGATCCTGCATCAGTGGTTATAAATAACCTCGGCTATTTTAATGCTTTTATTAACGATAAAGACTTAAAAGATATACCAATTGAACTTGGTCAAGGCTTGTATTTACTTAACAGTGTCTCGGTAGAGTGTTTGCTGGATAAATATGATATCTATACAGTTGATTTTAGCAATTTTAAATATGTTAAAAATATAAAATACTGTATATCCCATATAAATAAAAAAGTTGAAAATAAAAAACTAACAGTGGGGGGCAATATAAGAATTCCAAGCATGGGCTTATGTCCGTTAAATAAAAATGATGCAATTTTATCCAGATTATCCTGCTCTGCACCCTGTCATTCCAATAAATACGCTATTCGCGATCCTTTTGTAAAAAAACAATTCCCGCTAACCGTTGATGGTTTTTGCAGAATGCACTTGTTTAAAGCTAAAATATTGGACCTCTTTGCCGAAATTCCATTTTTAAGGTCCAGTATAGGCATTAATGAGTTTGTAATAGACTGTAGCTGTATACCGCCAAGTTTAATACCTATATTATTAAACAGATTTTTGCACTCACTAAAGTCAGATAATTACGAAAGTGATAAAAATTTTTCTACTCTAAAATATTTTATCGACTGGTATAAAGAAGAGCTTAATGTATAAACATACAATCGCCATAGCTATAAAAGCGATATCTATCTTGAATAGCCTTTTTATAAGCATCAAAAACAAAATCTCTACTAGCAAACGCTGATATTAACATTAGCAAAGTAGATTTTGGTAAATGAAAATTAGTTATAACTTTATCGACTACATTGAATTTATATCCGGGATAAATAAATAAATCACTGCTATCTGCAGTTGGAATAATATTATTATACTTTTTATAAACAGATTCCAATGTTCTAACAGAAGTTGTACCAACTGCAACAATATTTTTTCCTTGTTCTTTGCCAGTATTTATTATTTTTGCTGTTTCTTCAGATATTTCATAAAACTCTTCATCCATCTCATGTTCAAGGATATTGTCAACTTTTACCGGTCTGAATGTTCCTAAACCTACATTCAAAGTAACTGAGCATACTTGTACACCTTTTTGCTTAAGCTTTTGCAATATATCTTCAGTAAAATGCAAGCCAGCTGTAGGCGCTGCAACAGAACCAGGTGATTGTGCATAAACGGTTTGATATCTATTTAAATCAAGTTGTTTAATTTCTTGATCGCTCATTTTTCTTTCAATATAAGGTGGTAAAGGTATATTGCCCACCTTTTCCAAATTTTCATAAAAATTACCAAAATATAATAATTCTACTTCCCACTTATCATTTTCCGCCCTACCAATAACTTTAACACTAAAGTCTTCAGCAATCTTTATTTCTGTACCGGGTTTAACTCTTTTAGATGGCTTAATTAATGACTCCCATATTTTTTCTTGTTTTTCTTTCAGCAAAAACACCTCTATTTTTGCCCCGGTATCCTTTTGGCCTATTAATCTAGCAGGTATCACCTTTGTATTGTTAATTACAAGAATATCGTTTTCTGTTAAATAATCAACTATATTAAAAAAATTTTTATTTTCGATAGTATTTTCTTCTTTATCTAAAACCATTAACTTTGAGCAGTCTCTTTTTTCACAAGGAAACTGCGCTATTAGTTCTTCTGGCAAATGATAGTCAAACTCGTTTATGTGCATATTATTATCCAATTTATTTTATTACTGCTATAATTTTGAATATGAAGACTTTAAATTTATCAAAAAATCTACAAAAAAAGTTTAATCATCTACAAGATATTTTAAAAAGCTACGAAAGCATGCTTGTAGGATTTTCAGGAGGCGTGGACAGTACTTTATTGTCTTATGTTGCCCATAATATTTTAGCTCAAAAATCTTTAATAACTACAATAAATTCAGAATTTTACCCCAAAATTGAGCTGGAAGAAACTTTAAAAATTGCAAAAGTTCTGAATATTCCTCTTAAAATATTAGAATTAAAAGTTCTTAATCATTCAGATGTGATAAAAAATGATAAACTACGCTGCAAATACTGCAAAACCTTTTTGTTTAAACAATTAATAGAGCTAAAAGATAAACAAGGCTTAAACTATGTTTGCGATGGCTCTAATATGGATGACCTAAATGATTATAGGCCTGGCTTTGAAGCTATAAAGCAACTTGGAATAAAAAGCCCTCTTATTGAAGCTAATATTAATAAAAATGAAATAAGAGAAATAGCTCAAGAGCTAAATTTACCAAACTGGGATAAACCATCACAGGCTTGTTTAGCTTCTCGTATACCTTATGACACTAGTATTTCTTTAGATATATTAAAACAAATAGAAAAAGCAGAAAAAATCTTAGTTGAATTGGGGTATAAAACATATAGGGTTAGGCAGCATAATGATATCGCCAGGATAGAGATACATCCTGATGATTTTTCTCAATTTATGCAAAAGCACTCTGAATTTATAAATAAAGAATTTAAAAAATTAAATTATAATTATGTTTGTTTAGACTTAAAAGGTTATGTTTCGGGTAGTTTAAATGGAATACTTAAAAAATCTTCTTGAAGAATATAAAAATGGTAATGTCTCACTAGATAAAACCATGAATGAACTTAAAAATTTACCATACAAAGACATGGACTTTGCCAAAATTGATCATCATAGACATTTAAGGCAAGGCTTCCCGGAGGTTGTTTTTTGTGCAGGCAAAACAAATGAACAAATTGTTGAAATATTAAAAGAATTAAAAAGAAAAAATAGTATTGTTCTTGCAACCAAAGCTAATAAAGAAAATGCAGATTTTATTTTACAAAAGCTACCTCAATGTAGATATCATGAAAAAGCTAAAACTATAAGCTACGGGACATTTCCTAAAATTAAAACACATAGTTACGCTTGCTTAATTACTGCAGGTACTGCCGATATTCCAGTAGCAGAAGAATCAAGAATATTTTTAAAAGCAGCAGGCATACAAACAAAAAAGCTTTACGACTGTGGTGTTGCAGGTGTTCATAGGCTATTTAGCAATGTAGATGATGTGTTAAATGCTTCTGCCATAATTGTTATAGCAGGAATGGAAGGAGCATTAGCCAGCATTATTGGAGGCATTGCCCCTTGTCCTGTTATAGCTGTACCTACTAGCATTGGCTATGGTGCAAACCTTGGAGGCATAGCAGCATTGCTTGGAATGCTTAACAGTTGTGCGCCTACAGTTTCTGTTGTAAATATTGATAATGGATTTGGTGCTGCTTATTCTGCTTCTATGATAGTCAAGCAATCAGACAGGTAATTTACAACTCAAGCCATTTTTTTATAATGTTATAGCCAACCTGACCACTTCTTTCAGGGTGAAACTGAAAAGAAATTATATTTTCATGCTCAACAGAAGCAGTAAAGTCAATATGATAACTAGAATAAGCAGAAACAATATCCTTATTATCAGGCAGCACATGATAAGAATGCACAAAATAAACATACTCATCAATTAAAACAGTATTATTAGCAGTTGTTTTTAACTTATTCCAGCCAATTTGAGGAACTTTCCCCTCCGTAAACCTGACAACTTTACCGGGAAAAATTCCTAATCCTTTTTGCCCGGGAGCCTCTTCACTTTCTTCAAATAAAACCTGCATCCCAAGGCATATTCCAAGAAAAGGCTTGCCTGAATTTACGCTATCAACAAGTATCTCAGTTAACCCTTTTGACTCTAAAGAATTCATAAATTGTCCAAAATGGCCTACCCCAGGAAAAATTAATCTGTCAGCTTTTTTTATAACATCTTTTTCGCTAGTTACAATATAATCCTGCTCAAGCAAATCAAGCATATTCGTTAAGCTTTTAAGGTTCCCCGCGCCGTAGTCAAGAATGGTTAAGCCCATTTTTTATATTATCTCCCTTAAATTGTACCCTTTGTAGACGGAATCACATCAGCATGCTCCTTATTTATAGCACATGCCAGATTTAAAGTTCTCGCAAACGATTTAAAAATAGCCTCAATCTTATGATGAGGATCTTCTCCATGCAATAGTTTTATATGCACAGTTGACATACACCCAGTTGCAAAGCTTGTGAAAAAGTGTTTAAGCAATACAGTATCAAAATCTCTAACAACATCTTCAGCTATATCAGCATCTACCACACAAACAGGCCTGCCGCTTAAATCAACAGAAGACATTGCCAATGACTCATCCATAGGAATTATAGTATGTCCATATCGATTAATGCCTTTTTTATAACCAAGAGCTTTTTTATAAGCTTCTCCCAAGGTTAAAGCAGTATCTTCTATAATATGATGAGGATCTCCATCATGAGATAAAACTTTTATATCTAAATCAAAATAACCATGAGAGGCTAATTGCTCTAACATGTGGTCAAAAAATTTAATGCCGGTATCAATATTTTTAACACCTTTTCCATCAAGGTTCAGATTGATAAAAATTTCTGTTTCCAATGTTTTTCTCTCGACACTGCTTTGTCTCATTTTCATAACTCCTTTATTATGAATTCAGCGTTTTCTCAGGTTGTTCAAATTCAATATTAACAACATCAATAATATCTTCAGTATTGCTCAAAACAATAGTAGCACCTTTTTCAATAAGACTTTGTTTTAATTTTTCACTTTTATCCTGAGGAGGCAACACACCAATACCTTTTACATTTGCTGCCTTTGCAGCAATCATATCATCTGCTGTATCACCAAGATAATAAACCTTAACAGGATTAATTACCTCCAATATCTTGTGCAAACCACAAGGATCAGGTTTTTGAGCATCCATAGGAACATCATCCATAGACACTATTACAGAAAATAAATCCAAGCCCCACCTTTGTAATACATAAAGAGCCTCAGGGCGTGGCCTGCCCGTAAATATTGCCAAGTCATATTTTTTTGCCAAATCTTTTAGTATTTCCGGGTCTATTAATAACGACTCATTCGCAATATATCCGTTAAAATTATCTCCAAGATAAAAAGTTTGAAACGTTTTTATAATCTGCGCCTTTGGCATTTCTATGCCATCTTGTTTGAGCAAATATTCAGTTAAGTCCCAATCATTATTCAAACCACCCAGATTTTTTGTTTCCTGGATTTTACCAAAAGAAATTTCTTTTTTAGCATAAAACTCATAAGTAGATTTTATAGCCCTGCGATATGACTCTCTTGTATCTACTAAAACACCGTCAATATCAAATACTATCAGGTCTTTTTTTTCTTTAATTGTATCAATAATCATCTTGCATTGCTCAGGTGCAGGTAAAGCTATTCTAAAACAGCTATTTAAAAGAGGATTATTCAAGAATGCTTTTACTTTTATGCCGGAATTCAACAGTCGTTTGTATATAAATTCTGCCTTTGCACCAAAGTCAACCAATAAAAAGTTAGCATCACTCGGATAAACAGCATTAGCAATACTGCTTAACCCCTTGGTTAAATACTGTTTTGACTCTTGTACTTTATTCTTTATAACTTCAAAATATTCAGTATCATCAAGCGCTGCTATTGCGGCGTTAGCAGCTATAGTATTTACACTAAACGGACTTATTATGCGCTTTATTAAATTTAGCACATCAGGGTGAGCAACTATATATCCAATCCTAAGACCTGCAAGCGCATGATCTTTAGACAAAGATTTTGTATAAATTATATTAGGATACTGCTTTATTAAATCAATAAAATCTTCTTGCGCAAAGCTAGCATAGGTTATGTCTAATAAAATCAAACAATTTGAGCAGGCATTTAATACTTGTATCAAGTCTTCTCTGGATATTGATTCTCCAGTAGGACTATTAGGCGTTGTAATTATAGCTATTTTAGTATTTTTTGTTATTCTTCTTATAAATTTTTCAACAGGAAACTTCCACTTTTCATCATATTTAACTTCAACATAGTTACAATTCATATTTTTTGCATAAACTTCATACATTGCAAAAGATGGAGTAACAGATACCACAAAGTCATCTTCCTCTACAAAAGTTGAAAATATATAGCTAATAGCCTCATCAGCACCATTGGTTGGCAAAACCATATTGCTATCAATGCTGTGAACTGCTGCTATTTTATTTATAAGCTCACCATAGGCAGGATAAAACTTAATATCATTTTCCGTAATATTTTTTATGGATTCAAGAACCTTAGGAGAAGGTCCCATTATATTTTCATTCAAATCCAGCTTTAATAACCAGTCTTCGATATACATTTGCTGGTCATACCCTTGTGAATCCCAGAGATGCTTCCTTGGAGAAATCATTTTAAACCTCTTATTAAGTTGATGTATATACTAAAAGCTCTCTCACCCGCTAAGCTTTTAGTTAAAGTTTTCTTTTTTATTCTCAATATTTATAAAATATCATAAAATAAGCTGTAGTAGCAAATTTTAGTATTTATGCAATTTCTGTTTCTTCTTGATTTGCTTGATTTTGGTCTTTTTCCTGAACGCCATGTTCGGTTTTACCCCAGTCAAGGCCTCTTTTCATAAATATAATTTTAATAATAATATAAGAAGCTATTGGCGTCCAAATAAATACCATATAAATACCGGTTTCAATAGCCTGCACTATAGCTTTTAACAAGCCAAATTTATGATATTTTTTTAAACTGTATACAAGACAAAATATAAAGAAAAAACAAATAAGCGGCAGTACAGCAACAGAACTTAAAAAGTGATTGTTAGTACCACGCACAAAGTTTATTCCATTAATTGCCCACTCTGAAACAAGCCATATAGGTAAAACCACCTCTGAAATATAGGCTAACATATCTAAACCAACCCTAAGAGAGACAGTTTTAGACGTTAAAACTTCTGTAAAATAATCTAAATATCTTCTAATACTACCTTCAAGCCATCTTCTTCTTTGTCTTAACAACGGGAAAAATGATGTCACACCTTCTTCATAAACAGGAACATCAATACAAAATCTAATATCCCATCCTTTTAGGTGCAATCGTGTAGATAAATCCAAGTCATCTGTTATTGTATGGTTATTCCATCCATCAACATCTCTTAGGGCTTCTTTTTTGATTAATTGACCATTACCTCTAAGCTCAACAGCACCTTTGATAGTATCTCTTCCTCTTTGAAAATGTGCATCAAGGCAGTACTCATTATTTTGACATCTTGTTAATAAATTAAGCTCATGATTATTAATTATTTTTCTGGCCTGTACAGCTCCAACATCTGGTTCAGCAAGATGCGGGATTATTTTGGTAAGAAAATCAGCATCAACTCTTGCATCAGCATCAAACACACAAATAACATCACCCTTACTCATTTCCAGAGCTTCATTTAATACAGCGGATTTTCCAGGAAAAGCATCATCAGGCCTAGTGTAAAATCTAAATTTATCAGGATATTTTTCTGAAACTTCTTTTAAAACTCTAGCAGTACTATCTGAGCTTCTGTCGTCAATAATAATTATTTCATATTGCGGATAATCCAGCGCCAGCATATTAGCAATAGTATCTTGAATTACAAATTCTTCATTATGCGCAGGAATAAGTATAGTAACAAAAGGCTTATAGCTAGTATTTAATTCTTTAGGCTTTTTCTTATATTTTCTTTTTTGATGGTACTGCGCTGCCTGTATCAAGACCACATACAGCATCATAAACCCTAAAAGAATAAATATAGAAGATTGTACAGGTGTATATTTATGAAATATAAATAAAAATACCCATAAAAGAATTATTAATACTGCAAGTGTACATCTATCTTTCAACTTTATGTCCTTTACCTGTGATACCCGCTTCTGTTTAAAATGATTGAGCTGCTACTTTTTATATCCCCCCTTTATCCCCTAACAAGAAAGACCTTCTCAAGTCGGGGTATGTAAAAAATATTATACTAATAAATATTATAATATAAAAAAATTATTAAGCTGCTGTCATAATTTAATATTTTGTCAACCTGGCAGCATAATCTTTTATAACATCAGCGGCTATTTTTCTTCCCTGAATGTCCATAGCCATATTGGCAAAGTTTTCGCAGCTATCTATATACTTAGATTCGTTAAGTACTTTTTTAATAGAATGTGCCATTTCAAACTTATCAAGCTTATCATAGCCTAATGTTTCAGCTACACCCAACTCATACATTCTCGATGCATTATTTTCTTGTTCTATTTGCCTTGCATCAGGTACGATTAGAGAAGGCTTACCAAGCGTTAAGAGCTCCATCGCTGTACTGTGACCGGCTTGAGTAATAATCAAATCAGCACTTTTCATGTAGCCAGCCAAACTACCAACAGTAGATATTACCCTTATATTATCCGGCAGACCTCGAGTCTCTAAACTTGTAAAGATATCAAAGCGAATATCCGGTAATATTTTGGCAGTTTCTACAACTGTATCCAATAATGGTTTTCTGTAAGCATGTCCACCCAATGTCACTACAATATAAGGACTACTTGGTCTTTCAACACATTCAACTTCATTTCTATCCCAACTGACAAGCGGACCGGTAAACCTGGTGCGTTTCATAACTTTTAAATTATGGCTCAAATTGGGCAAACAAACTGTATAAGGTGGCGGAAAATCAGGTATCATAATTTCTTCAGCAGAACTTAACCAAGTTTTCATTATCCAGTCAAATGATCTGCCAAACACTCTAATTAAGGCAGAATCCTGTGCAAAAAACGGATAAAATCCGCTTTGGTTAGTCAAAGCAACACATGGCAGACCCAGTTTATCAGATGCAATAACCGGAACAAGCCTTCCATCTGCCACAACACAAGAAGCTCCTGATTTTTTTATAAGATCAATTTCTTTACTTACCATTTGATTAAATTTTAAAGCCCAGGAATGATTTTTAATTATAGTTCTTCTAACGTCAAATGTGCCTTTTTTACCTACCAGCTTAAGTTCCTGAGGCACTTTAAAGCAGTTATATCCTGCATTGGCAAGACGTTCATAAGCATAATTATAACTGCCAATACAAACATTTTTTTTATCAAATTCTCTTGCAATCGCCAGAATTCTACTAGAGTGTCCTAAACCTTCACTACTTACAGAAAAATAGATATTATTTTTTATCTCAAAATTTAATTTTTTGGATTTCTTTTCCTTACCCAAATTCATTTTTTGATATTTTGTCCTTTTCTGCTGGCGTATACTTTATATTTTATAACAAATTATTTTTTTGAATTAAATTTCTTATTAATTTTTTTGATAAACCCCAAAAGCCAAATAAAGTTATAGGCAAACTTAAAATAATCAGCATATTAACAAGACCTATTGCATCTGCTCCAAGTGCTGCAATTATAGCTGGCAAAGTAGAAGATGTACTTATTACAGTAAATTGCACACCAAAGACTTTTCCCCTAACATTTTCAGAAACCGAGCTATGCAAGATTGTTTGAACCGGTATAGCAATCAAAGAGCAACCAAATCCAATAAATAGAGCAACAACATAACTGTAAACCATTCTATAAGTCAAATTAAAAGACTCTAAATGAACGCCAAAGATATTATAACTTTGAATTTTAAAATGTAAGTCCTGATTAATTTGGCCAATTAGGGTTAGTAAAGCTAAATTAATTCCAACTATAGTAAACCCGCAAAATACTAATTTATACTTGCTCTTTTTTCTCCAAAACTTACCAACACAAAAGGCTCCAATTATCATACCAATACCACTGGCTGCAACAATATAAACAAATTTTTGTGCACCAAGAGCAGGATTACCCGGATATAATAATTGCTGACTTATGCTTATAGCAAGTATAGAAAGCATTATTATAAGAGAAAACAAAATAGCAAGCTTGATTATTGCATTTAAAACGATGGGCTTGTTTTTTACATATATAAAGCCTTGTTTTAATTCATCAAAAAATTCTTTAAAGTTTTTATGATGTATATCTTCAGTATTATTATTTTTATAACTGATAAACAACAATACAACAGCAGAAATTATAAATAAGCTTGATACTGCAAAATGAACATGCTTTAAGCCACAAATATTAATCAAAGGATCACCAAGCACAAATCCAAATATTAAAGACCCCATCATAGTGGTTGTAAATAAAGAATTTGCACTTAACAAGTGTTTCTTCTGTACAAGCATAGGTATAGAGCTAGCTTCTGCCGGAACAAAAAACTGTGTAACGGACGACACCATAAACGCAAGAGCATAAATTCCAAGCAAACTATTGTCAACTAAAGGCAATAGCAACAACAATATTGCCCTAAGTATATTTGTGGTAACTAACGTATATTTTTTATTCCATCTATCTACAAAAACTCCTGCAACAGCTGTCAACAACACCGCAGGAATAGTAAATGCTACATATAAATAACTCTGTAAAGAAGTTGAAGCCGTAAAGCTACTTGCTATGACCGCAACAAAAACTACAAAAGTAACTCGATCTCCCAATTGAGAAAATACTTGGCCGAGCCATAAAAACAAGAAATTTGTATTTTTTAATATTGCACTATAACCTTCTGAGCTTTGCGCAGATTTCTTTTTCTCTGCTTTTATACTTTCATTATTCAATTTTTTTTGCTTCGCCTCGGTCGTAATCATATTGAACCAATCATGCCAGGTGTTTTCAACTTTTTATTAGCCCTAAATGCTATATATTCGCTTAATAAATTAAAGGTAGATATAATCATATCATAAGCAAATTTTTCATGTGGCATTTGTATTTTTTTTGCATATCTTAATATTTCTATCGATTCAGGGCATGTTTGGCTAATTCTATAAACTTTTCTTCTGCAACTGTTGCAAATAACGCCACCCATTTCTATGCTGAAATTTGAAAATTCATCTGTGTCATTATTGCATTTTACACAAAAATCAGTTTGTACGGCATAGCCCACCTCTTCAATAAGTTCAAGCTTAAACCTAATAACAGCCCAAATTAATTCTTCATCTGTTTTTGCTGCAGATATATCACCTAATACTGTATAAAATATGTCATAGATCTCTTTGCTGTTAGGGTCATTTTCCACCGCAAAACTGCTTATCAGCTCAGTACAATAAAAAGCATAAGAAAGCTTTGTATAATCTTTTTTAATAGGAAGAAATCCATCTAATAAGTCAGCCTGACAAATCACATCAAGACTTTTGCCTTTTGCTGCAAAAATCGTGTTTGCAACAAACATATCCATTTTACCGCCAAGGCGGCTTTTTGTTTTTTTTACGCCCTTGGCTACACATTTTAAAAGTCCGTAATCTCTTGAATAGAGTGTTATTATTTTATCTGCTTCATTAAGGTTATGCGTTTTCAGATTTATTGCGTTGGTTGTATAATTTGCCAATGTTCCATTTGCCCTTTAGTAGAAATAGTAAAATTTAAGTCTGATTTAATAATTCTATCATGTTATACTCCAAGTGTAGAATTTCTTGTGGCAACCAGTCAGGTATAAATTTTTAAAAACTTATGATCTAGTGATCTAAGCTACTAAGAGGATAATATGGCTAAAGCAAAATCAAAATGGACTTGTCAAAATTGCGGTTACGATTCAAGGGGCTATCTTGGCAAATGTCCTGATTGTGGTAGCTGGGGTTCTATTGTAGAAGAAAAAACAGAATCTAGTAAAAATAAAACAAAATTAATAACTCAAGATATAGAAGAATCTAAGCCTCTCTTGCTAAGTGAGATATCCGTAGATGAGTCTATACGTTATACTACTGGCATGGATGAATTCGACAGAGTTTTAGGTGGAGGGTTAGTAAAAGGCTCTTTGGTATTGATAGGCGGTGAGCCCGGCATAGGTAAATCTACAATTCTTATGCAGTCTTGCAGCAATTTATCAAACAGCAATCTAAAGGTTTGTTACGTTTCAGCAGAAGAATCTGCACAGCAGATAAAACTAAGAGCAGAACGCTTAAACATTAATTCTAATAATCTTTACATACTTGCAGAGACTAGCTTAGAAGACATAGCAAACAAAATAAAAAACTTAAAAACAGATTTAATAATAATAGACAGTATTCAAGCTGTACACTCAAACAACATTACAAGCTCAAGCGGAAGTGTTAGTCAGGTAAGAGAGTGCTGCAACAGCTTGATGAATCTGGCAAAGCTAACCGGAACAACAATTATTATAGTCGGACATGTAACCAAGGATGGAGTAATTGCCGGCCCTAAGGTTCTTGAGCATATGGTAGACACAGTATTATATTTCGAAGGTGAGCGTTATAAATCTTACAGAATACTAAGAACCGTAAAAAATCGTTATGGCAGCACTAATGATATTGGTGTATTTAATATGGAAAACGAAGGTCTAGTTGAGGTTAAAAACCCTAGTGCCTTATTTTTATCAGAAAGAAGCGCATCTACTACACCCGGTAGTGTAATTATTCCAACTATGGAAGGCTCTCGTTCATTATTGGTAGAGGTACAAGCACTTGTGGGGCCTACGTTTTATCCTTCTCCCAGAAGGGTAGCGAATGGAATTGAGTATAATAGACTGCTACAAATATTGGCGGTACTAGAAAAAAGAGTGGGGCTTAATCTTAGCAAGCAAGATGTTTATGTAAATGCAGTAGGTGGTATTGATATTCAAGAGCCTTCTGCTGACTTAGGCATTGCTATTGCTGTTGCAACTTGCTTTAGAGATGTAATGGTTGACCCTGAGACTGCTATTATCGGTGAAATCGGATTATCAGGCGAAATAAGAAGTGTAAGGCAATTAGAAAACAGAGTTAGTGAGGCTGCAAAGCTAGGTTTTAAAAACTTAATAGTTCCAAAAACAAATTTACCTCTTAAAAATGAGCCTAACAACATAAATATAAAGCCTGTATCGCGCCTTATAGAAGCAATAACATCATCAATTTCAAAGAAGCCTATTTAAATTCACAATTTTTAAAAATATAAATAGTCATAATTGTTTCTTTTTTTATTTTTTAGACTGTGATATAAGAAAATAATGTAGAAATTCCCTGCTTATTTAAACATTTTTACACATTATCAAATTAAGCAAACAATTTTTTTCGTGTTTCGTTTTTATATTGATGGAATTGGCTATTTAACTATGTACCCGGAAAGTAAGAAACGTGAACGTCACTAACAATATACCTGCAAAACAGAATATTAGACAAAGTGCTTTTAAAGGGCAGTACAGTCCTGTTTTAAATGCTTTTAAAAACAAGAGAGTTAATGGAGCTTTCGAAAAGCTAGAAGACCCAACAATGAAACTTTTGTTTGTCAATTGCACGTCTCTTATAGTTCCCGGCATTATTGTAGATAGCTTTAGAAATAAATATGCAGGAGCTGAAACTGCTTTTTATCAGCTTTTTAATACCGGCGTAAATTATCTTGGTGCTGGTGTTATTGCATTTAGTATGGCAGGGCTCCTTAAAAATATATTCAACCCTCAAAAGGTAAACACAAAAGGCTGGGTTGGCAATGCTTCAGTTAATTGCCTTAAAGACCACTACAGTCAAAACATCAGCAAATATAATAAAGCCGATGGATCCAAACAATTTGTAAAAGATATATTAAACAAAGTAAGTGCATCTCCTGGGGGCAAACATGTTAATTTAAGTACAATCGGGGATGATCAACTATCAAACATAGCAACAGATATTTTAAACTCCAAATCCTCAAGAAATAACAAAAAGCTTATGGACATTGTCAAGAGACTTGGCAATCACCTTGGGGCTGTTGACAATATTGCCATTGCTACCGCTAATACTGGAGAGCCTCATAAAACCAACATTGGACAACTTGTTAAAGACCTTAGTTATCTTGGAGAAGAATTTAAAAAAGCTGGTGACGCATCAACACTAGAAAAAATTGCATCCAAAGTCAAAAACACCAACAGAATAAAAACAGCTACAAGCGTATTTATTGTTATGGCACTTGGCTTTTACTCTCAGCATATTAATAACTGGATAACAAAGAAAAGAACAGGTAAATCAGGCTTTGTAGGCTACAAAGAATTTGGGCAGGATGTGACTGGAAAAAATACAGAAAACAAAGAAAATACTCAACCCAGCTTTAAAGGCAAAGGCTTTAAAATACCATCTTTAGAGTCAAAGCAGTTCATACCCACTTATGAGCAGCTTAAATGGCTAATTTATCCTGCAGGCATCATTGGTAAAAATCTTTTTTGCAGGTCTAACGACGAAAGAAGAGAAGTAGCGTTTAAAACCTCTTTTGCCTTTTTAAACTTCCTTGTTATTCCTAACCTGGTAGATAATTTAGTAGCCTATAGCTACAAAAATAAACATCTTTTCAGCAATTCTAAAAACAAATTATTTTCAAATAACCCAAATGCAAATCCCTTACAAAAACTCGGTAATTTCTTTAAAAATTTGCCTGGAGTAAACAAACTAAAAATCAAATCATATAAAGATATAGAAGCTTATTCTCATTATGTTGCGCAAGAAATGAAAGATAGCAACGTCAGTGAAAAAACTCTATCAGAGTTTGTGAAAAATCCTTCTCCAGAGTTAATATCAGAAATAAATAGTGCAAGTGGCACTCAAAAAGCAGAAAAAATAGCTGGCGCAATACAAAAAGAGCTTAAAGGAATAAAAAATGTTTCAAAATTTACTTCTATAGCTTACTCACTACTTACTCTGGGCATAGGGATAAACGTAATAAATATATTGATTACAAACAAAAAACACAAAAAGTTTTTAAAACAAAAAAATGAAGCAGAAAATGCAAAAAATTCTAATGTAAATCACTCTTTTAAACTGGAACTAGTAAAAGATCCTAAACTAAAAAATCTATATTCTGATTTTTTAGTATCTAATAATAGTTGATAATTTGGTGGCGCAATGTACTTAAATAATATGTTCTCTTATAATAAAACAGCTAATAAAACTCAAAAAAGAAATAACAACCTATCTTTTGGTTGTAGAGTATTGTCTTTTATTCAATCAGGGATAAAACCTGAGCACTTAAAAGACGAGCAGCAACTAAGAATGGAACTTCTGGTAAACGATACCAATTCTCTAAAAAATCAAAGTCCTATAAGACCTAAAAAAAATGGCAGTTGTAACAGCCCTTACGACTACGAAGACCTATACGGGCTTCGTAAAATTGGAAACAGAGACGGCTGGGGGATTTATTATTATAACCAGTCTCAAATTTGGCCAAATGGCACTAAAAATAAACTGGAAGCTCAAAAAGACAATCTTTTTACAGAAAAAGCAAAAGAAACAGTCATCCAAAACCCAAAGATAATACTAGCTCATATCCGCGCGGCATCCCCAAAGTGCAAAAAAGTGGATACTGACTCTAACCATCCTTATACCTATAAAAACTGGACTTTTATGCATAATGGATTTGTGCCGGGTGCCTTAAGCTTTAATACACAATTAAAGCTTAATTGGGAGTTTAATGATCTGCTTGACGACAAGCCTAAAAGCAACACTGATTCAGAATCTTCTTTTTATTACTTTTTAGGCAAATTAAAAAAGAGGTTCCATACTACAGATTCTTCTAAAATAGGCAAAGAAAATCTTAAAAAGACTTTTGCATACACTATTAACGATTTAATTAAAGAATCCCCAAAAACATTTAGAGATGTGAACCCTAGTATACTAGGAGGAATTAAAGGAAATATTTATACTTCGCCTTCTTGCAATTTTGTTGTAACAGACGGCAATATGCTAATGGCCTACAGGAAAGGGCCTGATTTATATTTGGGCGTGAAAAATTTTGATAAAGATCAAAAAGAATATATTATTTCATCAGAAATGATCTCCAAGGATGATAGCTCGATAGAGTGGCTAAAAATTCCTCCAAACCATATGATTTATATGGAAAAAGATCAAAGAGGTATAGTGGAACCGGAAATCACACCATTGGCCGCATATTATGAAAAAGAAATGATATAATAATACAAAAACAAGAGGAAAAATCCCTCTTGTTTTAGCTTTAAATATTTTTATTTTTATTATTTTTTAAATACCCGGCTTCTTGTCAAAATTCACTTCCTGTTCAAGCTTATAAGCCGCATTTAATAATTTTTCCTCAGCAAATGCAGGACCAACAATTTGCAACCCAATAGGCATACCATCATTATCAAGTCCACACGGCAAGCTTAACGCAGGCACACCAGCCAAATTAGCAGTAATAGTACAAATATCCATTAAATACATACTTAAAGGATCCTCAGTCTTAGAATTAAGATCAAAAGCAGTATTAGGACAAGTAGGACTTATTAATAAATCAAAGTTATTCCATGCCTTGTCAAAATCTTGCTGAATTAACCTTCTAACCTGCTGGGCCTTTTTGTAATAAGCATCATAATACCCGGAGCTCAAAGAATAAGTACCAATCATAATTCTTCTTTTTACTTCTTCGCCAAATCCTTCTTCTCTGGAATTCGTATACATTTCTATTGCACTTTTAGGATCTTTTGTTCTGTGTCCATACTTTACACCGTCATATCTTGCAAGGTTAGAACTGGCTTCAGACATAGCAAGAATATAATATGTAGCAATAGCATATTTGTTATGAGGAATTGACACCTCTTCTACTTTAGCACCAAGACTTTCGTATAATTTAATAGCATTCTCCACAGATTCTTTTACTTCAGGCTGAACACCATCACTTAAAAGCTCAGAGATAACGCCTATTTTCATATTTTTAATGTCGTTGTTTAAATTAGCAGAATAATCAGGAACTTCTTTGTTAATAGAAGTCGAATCACTAGGATCATATCCGCTAATAGTTTGTAGAGTTAAAGCTACATCCTCAACACATCTGCCAAAAGGTCCTATCTGGTCAAGGCTACTGGCAAATGCTAACAATCCAAACCTGGAAACTCTTCCATAAGTGGGCTTCATTCCTACTACACCACAATAGCTTGCAGGGAGTCTAATACTTCCCCCTGTATCAGAGCCTAAAGAAACTGTAGATTCTCCACTTGCAACAGCAGCCCCTGATCCACCTGAACTTCCACCCGGAACTTTATTTAAGTTCCACGGATTTTTTACAGCTTTAAAAGCACTGTTTTCGTTAGAGCTACCCATTGCAAATTCATCAAGGTTAGCTTTTGCAACTATAGGCACTAAATTCTCTTTTAATTTCTTAGAAACAGTAGCATCATAAGGAGAGACAAAATTTTCTAAAATCTTACTGCTAGCAGTTGTCTTAGTATCTTTAATGCATATGTTATCTTTTACAATCATTGGAATACCAGCCAAAGTAGGTAGTTCCTCACCATTTTTTATTTTCTGGTCAACCTGCTCAGCTGTTTTATACGCTAATTCCTTGGTTAAACAGTTTAACGCTTGAATCTTATCTTCTACTTCGTCTATTCTATTATATGTGTTATCTAAAATTTCTTTAGCAGAAATTTCTTTATTTAAAAGAGCTTTTTTCAACTCTCCTGCTGTAAGGGCGCTAACTTCACTTCCAACTGTCATAAAATGCTCCTTTAGTTTAAACAATATGATAATTTATTTTATCATCCTAAAAATTAATTATATAGTAAGAACTTATTTTTTAAATGTACCAACTACATGTTTGTTTTTTTATTATTTTAAGTATTTGCTTTTTTTAAATGCTTTATTAATATATTATATATGTATTTAAAAATTAAAGTTTTTTTTTAATGTACGACAACATAATAAAGGGATTTGTTTTAATATTAATAAGAGGAATTTAATAA
>JANQFW010000080.1 GCA_028277625.1 Candidatus Gastranaerophilales bacterium
GCAAAACAAATTTATAGAACAAGCTTGGGAAGAGGCAAAGCAAGAAGTAAAAGAGAAAGCTTTGTATATCAGAGCTTGGGACAGGCTAGATAATTTTAAACTTGGTAAGTATAGGCTAGTAAAAACCAGCTCCGGTTCTATGCTGGAGAATTTAACAATCTTTAAAGAAATGCCGGCTGTTGCAAAGGTGGCTGATGCTGCTTCAGCAGGCGATACTAATATTTTTCAAGATGATAAAAAAGAAAATATTATTAAAAACGAATATAATAGTGAAAATAATAATATAATAGACATAAATAGTAGTAAAAAAGAAGGTTTAAACAAGAAAAAACCTCATTATTAGTGAGTTTTAAGTTAATAATTTAAAATAGGCAATGGCAAGCTCTTTTCTCAAAAAAGAGGAGTATTTACCATTGCCATTTTTTTATGTTTCAATTATCCGCATAAAAAGCGTTAATCGTTGTCCATCAGTAATTCTGAATGAAAGCTATAATTGAAGTGTATATCTTAATGCAGTCGACGACTAAATTGTAAACAATAAAAGGTGGTGACTACCACCTACCACCCTGGGTTGGAGAGAATAGATGCTAAATATTGTGCAACCTTGCTCTTAGGTGTACCAAATTCGCTATACCCCCCATAAAAGCTTTTAAATATATCAATAGGCTCTTCATTGCCGTGAATTAAAGCATGCTTAATCTCAAAAAATTCTGCAAGCAGTGCCTCATCAACAGACATACCTTTAGACTCAGGTATTTTTTGTATGTCTTTTTCATCTACATACAGATGAAACTTAACAGTAAAAACTTCTTGACTCAAAGCATTCAAGCCTCTAGGCCCAGACTCAGGGTCAACCCAAAGCTCTCCACCGCTTTGCACATACCAAGACGGTATTCTCCTCTCCAAATCGCTTGGTAGTGTTATACCAGCCTCGTACAAATTATGATGCTTAGCAACCGCACAATCAAAAAACTTTAATAACAAGTTATAATCAACTTCGCCCTCTCTAGGTATCAGCATGTAGTTAGAATCAATCGTTGCCCTGGGATAATTCTTTCTTAAAGGCGAGTACATTTCCTTAGATATTGTTTTTTCGCTAAAATAACCGCTCATTATGTTTCCTCCTTTTTGTAGATAAAGGGTTTGCCCCTTTATAATCTCATCAAAGTTTATCAAAGCATTATAGAGCTATTTTAAATGTTTCTTAAACCACTGTGCTGCTTTTTGCGCCACAATCTCTAACGTACCTTCTTCAATAAATAAATGAGTAGCATCAGGCACCAAAGTAAGTTCCTTTTCGCATACAAGCTTATCCAAAGCATATTCATTCAGTTTAATAACTTCAGTGTCAGCTTCTCCCACAATCAAAAACGTAGGTGCTGTTACCCTATCAAGATTAGGTATAGATAAATCAGGCCGTCCCCCTCGAGAAACAACAGCCTTAACTTCCTCTCCCAACATTGCCGCTGCATTTAGTGCCGCTGCCGCTCCGGTGCTGGCACCAAAATAAGCAATAAACAAATGTTTAGTATCAGGATGTTCTTTTATCCACTCAGTTGCTAACTTAAGGCGTTCTGATAACAAATCAATATCAAAGCGTTTTTCATAGCTCAAATCTTCACGCTCACTCAAAAGATCCATTAACAATGTTGCAAGGCCTTCTTTTCTAAGCATTTGCGCAACAAAATTATTTCTCACACTGTGCCTGCTGCTGCCGCTACCATGGGCAAATATTACAATTCCTCCGGCCTCTTCGGGTATCTCTAAAGAAGCCTCCAAGGTTAAACCATTTACAGGTATATTTACCAGCATCATTTTATCTCCCATACATAGGTGACTTAACTCAAAAATATACTAATAAAAAAAATTCTGCTATCGGAATGTAGGATTAATCTATAATTAGCCTTTTAAATTAGCAGTTTAATGCTTATTTTTTAACAAAAAGCAGTATATTTCTAATCTGTAAAAATAAGAAATAATTATATGAATAAAAAGGTTTAAGCATGAGCTATTTTAGTTATTTTGACTCAAAAGAAAGTGCAGGAAGTATTCTGGCAGACGAACTAGAGAAAATAAAAGTTACTAAGCCATTTTTATTAGCCATTCCAAGGGGTGGCATTCAAATAGCAGAAGCTATAGCAGAAAGATTTAACGTCCCAATTCAGGCAATCATTGCTAAAAAATTGCCCCTCCCCCTCTACCCGGAGGTTGCCTTTGGTGCAATGACAGAAGACGAAATCAATATAATAAACGAAGAAATGGTAAAAGACTATGGCATAACCAAAGAAATACTGAATGAAATATACACCAGAGTTAATAAGGAAATAAAACATAGAATAGAAGCCTACGGCAGATTTGATATGCAACAAGTAAACAACGCCGAGGTCATAATAATCGACGATGGCGTTGCTACAGGTAGTTCTTTAATTGCTGCAATAAAAAGAGTAAAATCAATGAAACCATCAAGGCTTATAGTAGCTGTCCCTGTCAGTACTCAAACTGCCTACGAAATAATAAAGCCAACGGTTGATACATTTATTTCTTATATTGTAGATAGTACCCCATATTTTGCAGTCTCCAGATACTATAAAGAATGGAAAGACCTTTCAGAAAAAGAAATCATAGATGTTCTAAACAAATATAAAGAAACATCATAGTCCAAATACAGTGGTATCTACCCATTCTTTCTTAAGTAGAGTCCACCAATCTTGTGCCATTCCAGAATGTACATACTCATACGGCAACCAGCCATAACCGCCGTCGCCCCATCCTGTACCCCAAGAGTTCTTGATTAATATGGCTCCGGTTGTTTCCTCATTAGAATAAGTATTTTTTATTTTTATATTGTCGTCATATCCAACAGCCATAACAGCATGACCGCCAACAGCTCTATCAGTCCATGATGGATAAGGAATTTTACCATCATTATATTGAGCTTGAGATATTGAATTATATACAGTAAATCCAAAAATAATAGGCAGCTTATAAGCTAAGAATTTTTTTATAGTATAAACAAGTTCCCCATCGTCGGTTTTAGGTGGGTCAAGACGCAAATACCTTAACGCCTGAAAATTTTGAGCAAATGAATAACAAAAAGCAGGCGGCTCCTCATCAAATTTAGAAATATCATAAGGCCAATACTCTTCCGCTGGTGCTCCAAACAAAACTAATGCCCCCATCGTGGTTCTCAAATAAGCTCCGGTATCTCCGGTAAAATGAAGCAAATTTCTAGTAACTTTATATAAGAAAAGCCTGGAAGCTTCCATGTGTTTATCATGAGTTAAGTTTTCAAAATACTCAACCAGGGCTGCTCCAGCCTGTGCAGTGCATGACCCTATTGATTCTTGATCTTCAACAGGTGAACAATTATTTCTTAGGTCAACAGATATTGGCAACGTTGGTCGATTTTCAGGCCTAAGGCCAATAGGCTGAATTATATCTTTTAATGAATCACTAGCTGGTGTAAAATCCCTAAAATCTTTATAGTCTGGCAGCCACCCTGTTTTGAATTTAATTTTACTAAACTTCTCCATTTTAATCCTCCTTAACTCCATTACAAATTTTTTAATATATTATAAAAATTAAATTTCTTAAAATAAAAAGTAACACGAATCTAAAGCTAAATCAAAGCTTTAGTAGATACTTACAAATAGTTGTAAATAAAATTCATATTAGCTTAGTTAAAAATTTAAGATTGTTGTACAATTATAAGAAAAATTATTATTAAGCTAGATTGAATAAACCATTAAACTTAGCCATGGTGATATAGTAAGAGTAGTAGGTTGAGTAATAAATTTAAATTACAAATTTATTTATTTTTTTTGTATCGTAACTTAATAAAATTTTATGTTAAATTAATCATTATAATCAGGGACAAAACTTGAGGATATTTAGAGAATGCAAACAGGACTAATAGCGTTTGAGGTTGTGTCTAGAGTTAACCAAATAAATGTTGATCTAAGGACAATTTCAAGAGAATTCGGGCTATCTGATGATGAAGTGTCAAAGGAAGAATTGATCAGGATAGCCAAACAATTTGACTTTAAAGCTAAAGTAAAGAAAATGCACCCAACAAATATACAGGATAAATATCCATTTCCATGTATATTCTTATTAAATGACCAAACCTACGGGGTCTTACTGGGTGTAAACAAAAATGACAAAGATATGTTGGTATTTTTGCCAATAGAAAAACAAACTAAAAAACTAACATTCGAAGAATTTGATGAGATATATAGTGGCGAGTTAATGATTTTGAGCCACAAAATTATTAATCAAAAGGTAAAGTTCGGATTTAAATGGTTCTATCACGAAATTATAAAATTTAAGCTGGTTATCGGCGAAGTTCTTATGGGGTCGTTTATAGTTCAATTGTTTGGACTGGTTACACCTCTATTTACGCAGGTTATCTTAGATAAGGTAATCGTGCATAGAAGTTTAAACACCTTAAATGTTCTAGCAGTAGCTTTTTTAGCGGTAACTATTTTTGAATTTTTGTTAAACATTACAAGAAACTATATTTTTATCCATACAGCTAATAAAATTGATGCTAAGCTGGGTGCTAAATTATTTAAACATCTGTTTAACTTACCGTTTGTTTACTTTGAAAACAGAAAAGTCGGTAATATTATTGCAAGGGTAAGAGAACTGGATCGAATTAGAGAATTTATAACAAATAAATCTGTATCTGTAATTATCGACTTATTATTCTCAACTGTATTCGTAGTTGTTATGTTCATATATAGCGTAAAGCTTACTCTTATAGTGTTAGGTATTGTTGCGCTAGTTGCATTAATATATCTAGTTGTTACACCTGAGCTTAGAACCAGATTGGAAGATAAATTCCAAATGGGTGCTCAATCAAATTCATACCTGGTAGAATCCGTTACAGGTGTTCAAACTGTAAAATCATTAGCTATTGAAGGTTCTATGCAAAAAAAATGGGAAGATCACCTTGCTAATTACTTGCAGTCAAACTTTAACCTGGGTGTTTTAGGCACTTTTACAGGTAACATCTCCAAGGCTCTACAAAAATTGATGACTATAGCTATATTATTCTTTGGTGTAAAACTTGTTATAGAAAGCAAGCTTACAATCGGTCAGTTAATAGCGTTCCAGATGTTTGCCAATCAGTTTACAGCTCCTATATTAAGGCTTGTTAACTTATGGAATGAATTTCAGCAAACATTATTGGCTGTTGACAGGTTAAGCGATATTTTAAACACTCCTGTAGAAATTCAATCAAGTAAAGCTATTACACTTCCGCAGCTTAAAGGTAGCATTAGGTTTGAAGATGTTTGCTTTAAGTATGTATTAGATTCTCCTTATGTACTTGATAAAATCAACTTTGATATTAAGCCTGGTATGAGTGTCGGAATTGTAGGAAGAAGCGGCAGCGGTAAAAGTACAATAACAAAACTTGTACAGAGGTTATACCTTGTTAACGAAGGTGGTATATATATTGATGATGTTGATTCAAGACATATTAATCCGCTTTGGTTAAGAAATAACATAGGGGTAGTTCTTCAGGAAAACTATTTATTCAGCGGTACTATAAAAGAAAATATAGCACTGCCAAGACCTGACGCACCAATTGAAGCAATAATTCAGGCTGCTAAAATAGCTGGAGCTCACGAATTTATTTCTCAGTTGCCGGAAGGTTATGACACAGTAGTTGGAGAACGAGGCTCTACACTGTCAGGCGGTCAAAAACAAAGAATTGCTATTGCGCGTGCAATAATTACCAATCCACGTATTCTAATATTTGACGAAGCCACATCTTCTTTAGACTATGAGTCAGAAAAAATTATTCAAAACAATATAGATATGATTAAGCAGAATAGAACTATGTTTGTCATTGCTCATAGACTATCTACTGTTAAAAAATGCGATTTAATTATTGCGCTTGATAAAGGCAAAATAGTAGAGATGGGCAGTCATGATCAGCTGATACAGATTAATGGCTATTATAAGCATCTGTGCAGTCAACAGGAGAGTATATAATGTTTAAATTAATAAATAAATTATTTAAAAGAGGAGACAGTCACGAGTTTAAGCCTTTATTGGCTGAAATTGAAGACCAGCCTGCAAATCCGCTAGGAAGATGTATATTCTGGATTATTATAGTGATTATGGTGTTTACTATTGGCTGGCTTTTCTTAGGCAAAGTTGATGTAGTTGTATCAGCAAGAGGGCAAGTAATACCAGACGGGCATGTAAAGACTATTCAGCCTCTAAATACAGGGATCATTAAAAAAATTCTTATAAAAGAAGGGGATAAAGTAAAAAAAGGTCAAGTACTTATGGAAATAGATCCCTCTTCAATAAATCCTGAACTTGCTTCTATGAAGAAAAATCTTAAAGTATTTGATATAGAAGTAGAAAGAATTAACGCGCTAATAAGTAGAAAATCCTTTAATCCTACTGGAGATGTTGATAAGAATACTATACAAACCCAAAAAAGCTTGTATAATGCAACATTAAACAGTTTAAATAAACAATTAGAAAAGCAATATAATGAGTTAAAACAAACCGAAGAAGAACTACAAGCTTCTTTAATAGAGCAAAATAAAAATTCATCACTTTTGCTAATTGCTAAAGAAAAAGAAGTTAGATATTCAGCTGTTTTAGATATAATTCCAAAAATGGAATATCAAAAGGTTAAATCTCAAATAATTGAATATGAAAACAACTTAGAAAAGCTAGATCATAAGCTTGCTCAGCTTAATCACCAAAAAGAAAAAATCTTGCAGGAAATATCATTTATTAAAGAAGATTTTAAAGTTAAGCTATTAAGTGAACTATCCCAAAAGCAGAAGCAAGTAACCGAGCAAAAAGCTAAAGTGGAAGAAATAGAGTTTGCGAGTGCTAAACAAACTTTAATCTCGCCGGTTGATGGCCATGTAGACTTTTTAGCAGTACATACCACTGGTGGTGTTGTTACACCTGCACAAGAATTAATGAAAATCACACCAGATAATGCGCATCTTACTATTAAAGCAACATTATTAAATAAAGATAGAGGTTTTGTAGAGGCTGGTATGCCTGTGCAAATAAAAATCGATACATTTAATTTTCAAAAATATGGCATGTTAGAAGGTGAAGTTTTAAGGATATCAAAAGACAGTAAGCAAGATGAAAAAATAGGACCGGTCTTTGAGGCTTATATCAATCCTCTTAATCAAACTTTATTGGTGGAAGGTAAAGATGTAAGTATATCTTCCGGTATGAGCGTAAGTGCTGAAATTAAAGTAGGTAAGCGTAGAATTATTGAATTCTTTATATATCCTTTAGTAAAATACTGGAATGAAAGCATAAGTATCAGATAAAATCTTTTACCTTTACTTTTATTTAAATTTTAAAAAATCCTGATTATTCTCTTTATTGAAGAAATATCAGGATTTTTTTCTTACTTAAGTAAGGTTGAAACTTTTTGTCATCTCTTTTGCCTACAAGAATTTGATAATTATATTTGTGCTTGCTAATATAAAGTTATTTTTATTAGATTTGAATAATGAAGGAGGTGAGAGAATGAAAAAAAGTCTTTTAATTATGTTAATCTTGATTTGCTGTATTTTAACTGGAATAAATCAAACCCAGGCAAAGAGTTGGGGATATAAATACAAAAATAGTGGTTATTTATTTAGTAATGCGACTATGCCACATGATGTAGCAAAAGCAATTAACTTTACTGAAGATAATATTGTACCAGTCTCAAATGAGTCTAAAGAAGGTATAGTTAAGTATGAAACCCTTAAAAAGGGTACATCATCAAGGATTAATATCCTTAAGCTTGTCGAAATTGGTGATGCAGGTATTTTAAAAGCTGCAAAAGAAGGTGAAATTAAAAAAATACACTATATTGAAGTAAAAAGGCAAAAAGTTTATGCCCCAACACCTTGGCTTCCTATTTATTTTAATCGTTTCATTACAAATGTTTATGGAGAATAAGGAGAAAGATATGAAAAAGAATTTGAGTCTTTTATTTTTTACAGGATTATTACTTGCGTTTATAAACTTACATGCAGATGCTATGGGGCTTATTTATACAAATGCCAACTATCCTGTTACAGCAACTGGTGCAACTACAAAAAATTTAGAATCATTAAAAGAGGGAAAATCAAGTGCAATAAATATCCTTGGACTTGTTGAATTTGGTGATGCAGGAGTAAACAAGGCAACTAAAGAAGCTAATATAAAAAAGATTAATTTTATTGATGTTAATGAAAAGACCTATTTTCTCTTTTTTAGCAGAATTACAACAACTGTATATGGTGAGTAACTAAGAAAAGTTAGAAAAACTAAAAAAAAGAGCTATCCTATGCGATGGCTCTTTTTTTAGTTTTGTAAAATACGATAAAATGTTACTTAAATTAGAGATAACGCAATTGATGGTGCCTGGTTAGCCTGGGCTAACAGACTTGCGGATGCTTGCTGTAAGATTTGGTTTCTTGTTAAAGAAGCCGCTTCTTGAGCTACATCAACGTCTCTAATCCTAGATTCAGATGCAAGCATGTTTTCACGCTTAATCTGCAAACTCTTCATAGTAGATTCTAGACGGTTTTGATACGAACCAATTGAAGATCTGTTTGAAGATACTGTTGTAATTGCTGCATCCAAATTTGTCAAGAAGCTTGCTGCACTGGAACTTGAACTAAAGAAATTTGTCAAGTATTGCGAATCACTTGCACTCTTTAAACCTAATGCTGTAGCAGTTGCAGAAGCAAGAGGTGTTCCAATATTCAAGGTATTCAATGAAGCTTTTCCTGCAACAAAGTTAGCACCAATTTGTAGTGTTAAGTCAGTGTTGTCTCCATTCAATAACTTTACAGAGTTAAATGCGGATGAGTTAGCAATCCTGCTTATCTCACTTACTCGCTCCTCAACCTCTGAACTCATAGCTGTTCTTTCTTGACTACCGTAAGTACCGTTCGCGGCTTGCACTGTAAGGTCTCTGACCCTTTGCAGGTTCTCTTGAATAATCGATAAATCGGCTTCTGCCGTTTGCAACAGGTTTACACCAGTCTGTGCGTTTTGCCAGGCTACATTAGATCCTCGCGCTTGAGCTTTTAAAGATTCACTAATTGTTAGACCTGCCGCATCATCCGCTGCTTTGTTAATTTGATAACCGGTAGACAATCTTTCCAAAGATTTG
>JANQFW010000100.1 GCA_028277625.1 Candidatus Gastranaerophilales bacterium
CAATGTCATTAAGTTAAGAAATATTATAAGAAGTTTTATGTAAAAAACATAAGGCTTCTTTTTTTTTTCGATAATATCCTAAAATACTTGACATATCACTTGAAAAATGCGGCGAAGCCCCTTAAATGTAAGTATTTAAGGAGGTTAACTCATGAATGAATGTGCAAATAATGTAAAAGCCACTCTTGAGAATGTAATATCTGAAATGGATTTATATTCTTACTTATTTTCGAAAAACCCTAAAAAGGATTTTATTAGAAAAAGAAAACTTGATTTTAAAAGGATGATTAACATTATGCTGTCTATGGGAGGTAAAAGCTTAAAGATTGAGTTACTTGACAATTTCTCATACAATATAGAATCACCATCTGCATCGGCTTTCGTCCAACAACGACATAAGCTTTTACCAGAAGCTTTTGAGTATCTTTTTCAGCAATTTACAAAAAGAGTTATGCCTTCAAAACTATATAATGGATATCGTCTTTTAGCAGTAGATGGATCGGATATAAGTATTTATCATAATCCAAGTGATAGTGACACATATTTTCCTAACGGCCCTAAAGCTAAGGGATTTAATTTACTTCAATTAAATGCGCTTTATGATTTGTGTAATAAGGTATTTATTGATGCACAAATACTCCCTGGTAGAAAAGCGAACGAAAGAGAAGCTTTAATAGATATGCTTAACCGATCTGATAAGAGTGAAAAAACTATCATTATTGCCGATCGAGGTTACGAAAGCTATAATGTTTCTGAATATATTTCTCAAAAAGGGTGGAATTATCTCATACGCATAAAGGATATTAATAGCAAAGGTATTTCATCGGGACTAGATATTCCAAATGAAGACTGCTTTGATAAAGACTATTCCCTAAAGGCCACTCGTAGGCAAACAAACGAAATCAAATCTAATCCTAAGGAGTATAAATTTATGCCCCAAAATCAAAGATTTGATTATCTTCCAGTAGGTTCAAAAGAGACTTATCCAATTAATTTTAGACTTGTACGTTTTCCTATATCAGAAAATACATATGAGGTATTAATTACGAATTTAGATAGAGATATGTTTCCTGTTGAGAAATTAAAAGAACTGTATCACATGCGTTGGGGGATAGAGACATCATTTAGAGAATTAAAATATGCTCTATCATTAACAAGTTTACATTCAAAGAAAGTAGATTTCATAATACAAGAGATATTTGCACGTCTTACAATGTATAACTTTTGTGAGATTATTACTTTACATACGGTTATTAAACACAAGAAGGGTACGAAGCACATATATCAAGTTAACTATACAATTGCTATAGCAATATGTTTGCGTTTTTTTAAACATAGGGGGCATTCGCCCCCAGATGTCGAAGCACTTATTGCTAAGCATATATTACCTGTAAGACCTTGGCGAAAAGACCCTCGCAAAGTCAAAACCAAGTCCACAGTAAGCTTCATATATAGAATAGCATAAAATAATAAAAAAAGAAATTTTTGCAGAGTCAATTACTCTGTTTTATTTGTGTGCCCAAAATTCTCAATTTGGTTAAACATTTATAAAAGGAAAAAAGAATTTCATACTTTTTAAGTACAAAACTCTTTTTAAAAATCTTAACTTAATGACATTG
>JANQFW010000130.1 GCA_028277625.1 Candidatus Gastranaerophilales bacterium
AACTATGATAAATCATCTAATATAATTCTAAATATAACATGAAATATAATTTATGAATATCATAAAGAATATATTATTAAGATAACTTTATATAAAAAAATTTTAGTCTAGTGGAGTAGCATAACAAGTGAAAATGATAGTAGGTCTGGGAAATCCCGGTAAAGAGTATAGTAATACCCGACATAATATCGGCTTTATGGTAATAGAAAATTTCGTGCAAAAGTATGATATTTCTTTTAAAAAAGAATCTAAGTTCAATAGTTATATAGGTAAAGGTAATATAAATAATAGCAATATTTTACTAGTAGAACCTCTTACCTATATGAATCTATCGGGAACCGCATTAGTAAAAATTGCACATTGGTATAAAATACCTATCGATGATATTTTAGTAATTTATGACGACATTAATTTGGACTTTGGTCGTATAAGGTTTAGAGATTCAGGTTCTGATGGTGGACATAACGGTATTAAATCAATTATACAATACTTTGGTGGCGCTAATAACTTTGTCAGGATTAAAATTGGAGTAGGCCCAGACCCAGGAGGCGCGGCTAGAAAAAATTATGTCCTACAAAATTTTGCAAAAAAAGAAATGGAGGTATTGCCCAAAATTCTTGATATTTGTGCAAATAGTCTGGAGGTATTTCTGTCCGAAGGTATGTCCGTGGCATGTAACAAGTTCAATGGCTTAAACCTACTTGAATAGCTGAAATAGAAAATATTATTATTTTTTTAAACTTATCAATATTATATAAAATACAAATACTAAATATCTATCATTGCTTAACATAATTTTAACAATTAAGCATTTTAGATATTCAACTTATAATTCAATTAAAAACAAAAAAAAGAATTTTGTAACCCTTATCTTTGTAAATTTTTGTTAAGCCTGTTCAGATAAAGGAAGCATTTTTTCAGATTTACATGATTTTTAAAATTATTATTAAATTTATTTTTAAAACCTATTGGTTATTTTTTTGAGTATTTTTGAAATATAATAATATTAGTATCGAAATGTTATACTAACCCAAAAGTACTTTTCAGATTATTCAATCGTGTTAAACCTAATGAAATAAACTATATCCAAAAAAGAATAGTCTAAAATTTAGCTTTGAATCAAAATAAATACCTTTAATGCAAATCTATTGATCCTCTTGCATTCTAGGCAGGGGAGAGGATCATTTGTAATGAAAAAGAAAGAAATAAAATGACAAAATTAAAATTTGAACAGCTAGCCTTATCAGAAGAAATACTAAAGGCTATTGAAGATATGGGATTTGAAGAGGCTTCTCCTATTCAAGCCAATGCAATTCCTTTATTGTTAGATAATAAAGATATTATAGGCAAAGCTCAAACAGGAACAGGCAAAACAGCAGCTTTTGCAATACCGCTCATCGAAGGCCTTGATGCATATAGTAAAGGCGTACAAGCCCTAGTGTTATGCCCTACAAGAGAACTTGTTATCCAGGTTGCAGAAGAATTTGGCAAATTATTAAAATACAAAAAAGAATTATCAGCAGTGCCTTTGTATGGTGGTCAACCAATAGATAGACAACTAAGAGCTCTTAAAAAAGGCGCTCATGTGCTAATTGGTACACCTGGCAGAACCATGGATCATATTAACAGAGGCTCAGTTGACATATCTCAACTAAAAACAGTTGTGCTTGATGAAGCTGATGAAATGCTTGATATGGGCTTTAGAGACGATATAGAAATCATATTAAAAGATACTCCTGATGAGCGTCAAACAGTTATGTTTTCTGCAACAATGGAAAAAGAAATTTTAAAATTAACTAAAAAATATCAAAAAGACGCAGTAAAAGTTGATGTAACCGGCAAGAAAAAAAGTGAACCTAAGATTAGGCAAGTATATTTTGAAGTTATGAATAAAAATAAGCCAGAGCTGCTTGCTAGGCTTATAGATATCCATAATGTTAAGCTTTCTCTTGTATTTTGTAATACAAAAAGCCAAGTAGATGAGCTGGTTGAAGTATTAAAAACCCGTGGTTACTTTGCTGATGCACTACATGGTGATATGAGCCAGAATCAGCGTGATAAAGTAATGAAGGGCTTTAGAACCGGTACTGTAGAAATTCTTGTTGCAACAGACGTAGCAGGCAGAGGTATTGATGTAAATGATGTTGAGGCAGTGTTTAACTATGATTTGCCAAGAGATGATGATGATTATATTCATAGAATCGGAAGAACAGGCAGAGCCGGTAAGTCTGGGATAGCATTTACATTTGTTACAGGCAAACAAATATACAATTTAAAAAGAATTGAAAGATTAAATGGGTTTCAAGTACAAAGGCAGAATGTTCCTTCAATTGATGAACTTGCTGAAACAAGAGTTAATGTTTATGCTAATCAGATAAAAGAATCCCTTGAAGAAGGACATCTTAGCAAATATATTAATCAGGTAGAGCTTTTGATGGGTGAGGATTATACATCTTTAGATATAGCAGCTGTTTTGCTTAAGCTTGCAATAGAAAAAGATAATGAATGTTTTGATGCATCGGTAAACTTTGAAGAACTTGAAGAGATCAAAGAGAAGCCTCGCAATAGATTCAGAAGAGCGTCCGATCGAAATTATAGCGGCAAAGGAAAAAAACAAAGAAAAGAATTCGGTGGCAAAAAAGAGTTCGGCAATTTCGGCAAAAAAAATATAAAAAATAAACCTAATAAAGGCAACAAAAAGAAAAAAGAGGCAAAATTTTAAGTATTAATCCTTTGGACAAAATATTTAAAATTATTTTCGATTAATTTTAACAAGCAAAGCCTGGCTTTCATAAAAAACTCATAGTTATCAAAATTACCTGTGCTTATTTCTTGTTTTTGATTATCAAGAAGCTTGTTAAAATTTTGTTCTAAATATTCGATTATTTCTTTTCTCGAAAGGGATTTATCATAAATTTTGATTGGCTTGCCTATTTCCACAAAAATTTCCGGCCTATCTTCTCTTACAAACGTATAACGATGTGCGATAGGAACCAGATTAACTTCATCAAGCTTTTGTGTTATATAGGCTAAGCCATTTTCAAACTTTACAGGTCTGTAGTCAGGAGGTTTAACAGTTCCTTCCGGGAATATCCATAAAGAATTTTTAGGATTCTTCAATATATCTACACAATAATTTAGTGCTTTTATCGAGGCTTGAGGGGTATTTTTTTCTACGGAAAAAGCCCCTACTTTTGATAGTAAAGGAAATCTGCTAAGGTGTTCTATCATTACATGCATATTAGTATTAAAAAAATGTCTGTTTAGTAAATAGCCAATTACACCATCCCACCAGCAACAATGGTTTGCATAGAATATTGTACCTTTTTTATGGTCAATCAATTCTAAATTTTTTATATTTTTTATCCTGAACGAATAAAAACTTTTTTTGACCATTGAGTAAAAAGCAAAATTAAACACTTTAATCCAAAATGATTGGAAGTCTGTTTTTATAATAGGTTCGTCTTTGCTTTTAATATTTGTATCATTAATTATATTTCTCATTTTTCCTACTTTTTTATCTGCATAAATAAAGTGGTTATAATCAGTTGATGAGTAGTATAAAAAGATACAAATATGTTAAGGCAAGTTTTTTTTAAATTAAATTGTCGTTATGTTTATATTAGCTGTCTCTTAATATTTAGGTAAAGGGTAAAAATTTTTTGTTCAATATATAAATTAACTCTTTTCTACTTTTTTGTTTGAAAAGAGTTAATCATAAAATATTTGGTTTATTTAACAGTTATTTTTTACTAATTGTAAAATCGAGAAAATATAAAATAAAAGCTAATAGCACGTTTTTGTATATGAGTGTTGCTCTCTACTAATAGAACATTTTAAAATTTAAGCAATATTTCAAAATTGATTGTTTTTATATAAGCAGGGGAATTTAAAGAATTAATCTAATTTAGGTATTTGGTAGGGGGAAAATAAAAAAGTGTGCCAATATTGTATGTTTTTACAAAATCTGGGTTTATTTATGAGGACTCCAACTGCTGGAGGCGGCTCTCAAGTAAACTTTAATAATAAAAATCCACAAGCTGGGTCAATATTTAGCTCCGGTACAAAAAATGTTTATATAGTAGATGATTTTCATAATAAAGATATAGACTTAGATGGCGATGATAAGGGTGACATGACACATGGTGAGTTTGTTGAAAAGGTTATGAAATTAAGAAACCCTAGTCTAAATGTTAAAAAAATTGCTATGCCTGCAAACGAAGAGGATTGGTCAGCTAGAGCTTTAAATAAAAGACTTGGACAAATAAATGCAAAGATTTTAGCTGGTGAAAAAGTCGATGCAGTTAATTTGTCAATGGAACAATCAGTAACATTTAGTCAACTAAAAAGAGATACAGGTATTCCTTTAAATCAAAGAAGTATACATCTATATGCGGGCAGAGTTAGAACTTGGTTAAAATCAAATCGTCCCGATGTTTATAGCAATATAATTGCTATAGAATCACTAACAGCAAAAAATATTAATGTTTATATAGCTGGAGGCAGCAAAGGTGATGATTTTTTCAACTTTTTAACCCTTGCAGAGGGAAGTGTAGATGTTGCAGGGTTAGATGAAAGTGGAAGACTTGGCGAATATTCTGCTGATAATAGTTTAATTGATAGAAAAGAGAGGGGTACCTATACAATCAGACATAAAGGAAATGGCCTTGATATTAATGGTGATAATAAGCCGGATTACTTTCCGAACAAAAATTTTGGGTTTGGATCTGGTCGAGTAGTGGGTCAAGTAGGAGGCAGCTCATTTGCTGCGCCTGCAGCCTTGGCTATAGATATGGCATAGACTTAATTAAAAATAATAATATATAAATTAAAAAAGAATTTTGCGATTCTTTTTTTCGACTACATATTTTTTTTGATGCTAACAAAAAAAAATTTTACCGGTTTTATGGCTTTATATAAACTAAGCTAAATAGAGAGAGGGATTAAAGTTATGAGTGTAAGTGCAACTGGTATGCTTGTAGGCAAAGTAAAGCCGGGAAATGTTCAACAAGTTAAATATCCACAACGAGTACAACAGCCAGGCAGGGATCAGGTACAATCTGCAAAAAGCTATAGGCATTTTATACTTAAGCCTGGTAAGATGCCTAACTCTATACTTGGTATTAAAATACCTTTAAGAGAAAAGCTTCTGTCTTTTCAAAAAGATTATACTGACAGTGATAAAAATCAGTTAGAAGAGTTAGAGCAATCAGGCAGCTCTACTACAAAGATTTCACAGGCATGTGAAACAAAAAAGCAACAAGATATAGCTATTAAAGAATTATATAATGAAAAATTTAATAAAAAAGTAGCTGATGCGTTAATTTACTTGCTACACGGGACAGGAGAATTCTTATTTTATTCAAAGGTATTGCCTGATGAGGTGCCTGAACAAGTTAAAACAGCTGCCGGTATGATTAAAGCAGCTCCAGAATTTTGTAGTGTATTTGATATTGCAAAGGATTGCATGGAGCTTGCCCAGCAAGAGCAAAATGATTTACAAAGATCAGAAGATATATTTGATAAAAAAATAAAAATTGTTGAACTGGAAGAAGGATTAAACACCCTAGCTAAACAAGAAATATGCAGCAAAGAAGAAATTGAAAGTGCTAAAGAATCCCTTAAAGAAATGAAAGAAAAATTGAAAGAAAAAGAGCAAGAAGAATTAAAGGTTAAAAAAATGGAAGAGAAGCCATCTCCCATATCAGACTTAAGAAATAATTTTTTAAGCGTACTTGGTAATATGTTTTTTCACAACCAGCATATTCCTGGTAGGCCACTAGGTGCTATATTGGGCGGACTTATGTCTAGCCATAATATTCAAGATGGTGTGCAAAACGCACAGGATTTATTTAGCTCAGCCAAAGGAGATAGCAAAAAGCAAGCTGGTGAATCAAGTGATAAAGATTCATCAGCAGCAAAAAGTAATAATAAAGTAGCTAATGCTTTAACTTGCTTTTTACAAGGGGCAGGTGATGGTGCTTTTTATGCTAAGGTATTGCCTGATACTGTACCTGAATCAGTCAGGCTAGCATCCGGCCTTTTAAAAGCAGCACCAGAACTTTGCAGCGCATCCGATATTGCAAGCGAAAGTATGTTGACAGATGAATCTGAACCTGTCTTATCAAATTTTAGAAATAACTTTCTGCAGTTCTTGGGGGAGATTGTTTTTCACCATCAGAATCAAAAATTTTCTACTAAAACAGCAAGTGCTACGGTTGGAGGGCTTATGTCAATTCACAACGCAGAAGGTGCATTGGAAAGCGCAAAAAAATTATTCGCATGTGTAGAGGAAGAAGCTGCACAGAAAAGAGAAAAAATATTAGAATCAGGAAAAATTAAAGTGCCATTGCTTGGTATAGAGCGTGACCTTTTTCCTTTTGAAAAACAGCTTTTAAAGGTTCAGGCCGAAAAGGATAAGCAAAAGGCAAAAGATAGAAATAAAGAAAAATTTGATAAAAAATTAGCAGAATCGTTTGTTTGCTTGATGCAAGGCTTAGGAGATTATGTTTTTCATAAAGCTGTACTGCCAGGAGAGATGCCTTTTGCCGCCAAAGCAACTATTGGAGTATTACAAGCTACTCCTGCACTGGCTAAAGCAGTTCAAGGCGCAACTTCCTGCGCAGAAGACTTGAATGAACAAAATCCTCACAAAAATCTTGTTTTAGAGTAAAATATAATTGAGGATTTTATTAAGAAACAAGGAAGAATTGATAAGATGACAGTACCAAATTCTATTTCTATTGAGGAAGTTATATCTGAATTAAAGTTGGTATTGGACAAAAAAAATATACTAACAGAATATGAAGAGCGATTTTGCTATGCTTATGATGCAACAGCTATTGGCGATGAGCTCTATTTGCCGGATGTAGTTGTTCTGCCAGAAAATACAGAGCAAGTTGCACAAATAATGAAAATAGCAAATAAGTATAAAGTACCGGTTATAACCAGAGGGGCCGGCACAAATTTGTGTGGTGGTTGTATTACTCTTAAAAACGGTATTGTTATTCATACTTCTAAATTAAATAAGATTTTATCTATAGATAAAGAAAACCTAACCTGTGTTGTAGAAGCTGGTGCTGTAGTAGAAAAGCTTCAGCAGGAAGTTGAAGAGTTAGGCCTGTTTTATCCACCTGATCCTTCTAACTTAAAGGTCTCAACAATTGGTGGCAGTGTGGCTTTGTCCTCCAGCGGACCAAGATGCTTTAAATATGGCGGCACAAAAGACTATGTTTTAGGGCTGGAAGTTGTAACTGCTAAAGGTGAAATCATCAACGTAGGTGGCAATACTGTTAAAAACGTAACAGGTTATAATTTATCACAGCTATTTGTTGGCTCAGAAGGGACTCTTGGCATTGTAACAAAGGTGACTTTAAAATTAGTACCGTTACCTGAGTCAAAACAAGTTATGTTAGTGTTTTTTGATTCTATTGACGATGCTGCTATGGCAGTTACAGATATAATTTCTCATAAAATTACTCCTTCAACTCTTGATTTGATGGACCAAAAGACAATGGATACTGTTGAACAATTTCATCCAACAGGTTTACCTACGCATTATGATGCAGCTTTGGTTATTGAAGTTGATGGTATTGCTGATACAATTTCTGTGCAGGCTAAACAGATTGAAGAAATTTGCTATAAAAATAATTCAAAAGACGTTAGAATTGCAAAAGACAAAAAAGAGGCTGATGAAATTTGGTTTGCAAGACGCTCGGCGTTTGGAGCGGTTGCCAGAATGAAGCCGAATGTAATAACAGAAGATGCTGTGGTGCCAAGGGATAAAATACCTCAAATGGTTAAAGCTATTAGAAAAATAGCTGAAAAATATAATCTGACTGTTTGTACTATGGGGCATGCCGGCGATGGTAATTTGCATCCTAATTTTTCTTTAGATTTAAGAGATCATGATGAACATGAGCGTTTGGAGAAAGCTGTAGAAGAACTTTTTGATGCTGCAATTGAATTGGGTGGTACTTTATCAGGTGAGCATGGTATTGGCATGTCTAAGGCCAGGTTTATGAATAAAGTAGCTTCTGAAGAGGTGCTTGAGTATATGAGGCTCATAAAAAACAGTTTTGATCCCAATAATATTTTAAATCCCGGAAAAATTTTGATAAAATAGACAAGAACAAAAAAATAAATATGAGTAGAGTGAAGGCAGGCTAAGAAAATGAAAACATTGCAAGATTATTCGGAAGATATTTACAAATGTTCCAAATGTGGAATATGTCTGGCTGCTTGTCCGGTGTACGAAGAAACTGGTAACGAAGCAACCTTATCAAGAGGCTTTTTTACATTACTACACGGGGCTTTAAACAATAAAATACCTATGAATAAGCTTGCAAAGTATCTTGATTATTGCACCACCTGTAAGGCATGTTTTGATTTTTGCCCTAGCGGTATTAGCGCAGAAGAAATTATTCTGGCGGCGCGTAGTTATTTTTATGAGCAGGGTGATGTTTCTGCAATAAAAAAATCTATTGTTAAAATTTTTAATTCTACGCTTATGTTAAAAGGTCTTGGTGCTTCTGCTGGCATGTATAGGGCTTTGCAAGGTCCTTTTTGGATGGAGCAGCTTGGTGGATTATCATCTCAGCTTAATTTAATCAGCAATATCGTGAATGGTCAAACTCAAGAATATATAAAGTATAAGCCGCTATTGCGAGTTTGTGACAAAAAAGAAATTAATGCTGTTTATTTTCCCGGGTGTATAAATAATTATTTTAATGCCAGTGTAAAAAATGCAGCAGTTATGGTTTGCGAAAAAAATGGTATTGATCTTCATATTAAATCAGGTTTTGCCTGTTGTGGAATTCCTGCAAGGAGCATTGGCGATGTACAGTCATTTATAAATCTGGCTAAACATAATATCGATCAAATAAACTTAGAAAAAATTGATTATTTAATTACAGATTGCGCTACTTGCGGCATTGTTTGGGATACTTATCCAGAATATCTGGAAGGGGAGTATAGAGAAAAAGCTTTATTATTAGCGCAAAAAAGTATTAATATTTATAAATTTTTAACTCAATTTGATATTTTTATGCCGAATAATATTGAAAATAATAAAATTGTCACTTACCATGATCCTTGTCATTTAAAGCGTGGCCAAAAAGTGAATAAAGAGCCAAGAGAATTTTTGTCTGCAATACCAGGCATTGAGTTTGAAGAAATGAAGGATTCTGATAGATGTTGTGGAGCATCTGGATTGTATTTTCTTGCTAAATCAAATATATCTCAGTCTATATCTAAAAGAAAAGCTGAAAATATTTTAAATACAAACGCCAGTATTATTACAACTTCTTGTCCTTCTTGTAAAATTGGTCTTAGCCAAGGATTATCTTTGTATAATAAAAATTTGCCCGTTTATCAGCCCGTAGAACTACTCGCAAATAACTACTTGCATTCTGAGGGAAGTTAAATGAAAAAATTATTTTTACTAATTCCACAATTTAAATGAATTAAAACTTCAACTTAAGTTATATGCTATTATGGTAATGTTTAGTAATTGAAAAGTAGGAAACAATAATGACCAGCCCTTTATTTAATAGTGCGCCTCTACCAAATTCTAAGCTACCTAAAGAAATTAAAGATATTTATGAGGAAGCACAAAAAGTAGCTGTATATTCACCAAGGTCAGCTGCAGCTTTATTAAGGCTAGCAATTAAAGACTTAATTATTCAAATGGGCGGAACTGGTAAAAATTTAGACTATGATGTTGCAAACTTGATTAAACAAAAAGGAATTCCTCAAGAAATAGCCTCTGGATTGCAATATGTAAATATTATTGGGGATAATGCAGAGCTGCCGGGCCTGATTCGTATGGATGAGAATGACAAAGCACCTGTTATTGTTAAATTATTTAGTCTATTAAATTTGTTGGCAAATTACTAAAATAAATAAATATTAAAAAATTCTTTTTGGTTATATCTTAAAGCTGTTTTGTTATAAAAAAACAAACAAAGTGGAAGAATATTTGTAAATATTACATAATCCTACTGAATAAACTTTTTCGTTTAAGTTTAGGTTTTATTGAGTAGGAGAAATGTTAAATGAAACAATTATCTAAAATTTTAACTTGCTTAGTTATGTTGGCAGTCTTAATAAGCGGTGCGTTAACTCCGGCATTTGCTAAAGACAAGGATGAAGAAATTTTAAGACGTATAAGCTTTAAAAGCATTGGAGCAGGTGCTTTATCCTTACTTGTTTGGCCGGGAATAGGTCAGGCGATAAATAGCCAAGACGGAGAAAAAGTACTAACACACGCTGTTTTAGGCTTAATACCTCCTTATCGATTCTGGTCTTGCTATGACGCAGCTGTAGATAGGGAAGGCGGCTATTGGAAGGGCCGTATCTGAACAATTAAAATTTAAATTTTTAAAATAATAGCCGTAACTGTCATCAGTTCGGCTATTATTAATTGTATTAACAATAAAAATCGTTCATTAAAAAAAGCATAAGAGGGTGCAGTAAAAAGTCTATATAACGCACTATCTTTATATAAAAAGTATGATATAATTATACTTATTTTATATTAGCTTTAAAAGGTTTACGATGAATACTACAGAGCAAAGAAAGACCATTGGCTTTATTCTTTTAATAGCTATACTTTTATCCTTTCACTTTTCTATAAACAAAATTTATATAGCAAGTAATGATTTTATTCATGCAATTATCGAATTATTTGCTGCTTTTATTTGCTTGTATGCAGCTATATTAGGTTTTATAAAATATTATTATAAAAAAACAATTAATGTTTTAATTATTAGCAGCGGATTGCTGCTAACTTCCCTTTTAAAGTTTAATCTTGCATTAACGCTAATACCATTTCTTTTCAAATTTCTTCCTGCATCAAGCACTGCTTATTTGCTTTGGAGTAGTTTTTCTATTAGTACGATCTTTACACTAACATTTTCAATAAGTTTGATTCTTAATTATTATCAAGAAAAAAAACAAATAGCTCTTAAAGTCAATGAAATGGCTTATTATTCGTTCATTTTTATGTTGGCTGTTGCTACTTTAGCTTCCTTAAAGCTTTTGCCTTTAACTACTGATTTTATTGAGTCAGCTTATACAGTATTATCAGTTTTATTATTTTCAACTTTAGTGGGCTATTGGGTTAAAGGCGACTGGAAAAAGAACTGTTTAAACTATTTTATCGTGTATGCGTTAATTTGTGAATGTGTATCTATTTATATTTTCCAATCAACGTCTTATAAAGCGCTTGAATTTGAGTATGAGCTTAGCACAATTGTTCAAATATTTAGTTTTACCTTTATAATAATCGGCTTATTCACTAATATTTTTAAGATATTTAAGCAGAAAAAACTTAATGAGCAAAGGCTAGAAGCTATTTTAAACAGTATGGTTGATAGTATTATTACAATAGATATCTCAGGAAATATAAAGTCGTATAATCCTATGACAGAAGTGCTGTTTGGTTATTCTGAAGAGGAATTAAATAATCAAAATATAAATGCTTTAATTCCTGAAATGGAAGTTATAGATTCTTTAATGCCTAAATTAGTTGATGGAAAGCTAGAATTAACAGCTGTAAGAAAAAATAATACAATTTTTCCTGTTGAAATGGCATTAAGTGAAATATATTGGGATAATAAAACTATATTTATCGTTGTAATTAGAGACATAACACAACATAAAGAAGTTGCTCAGCTAAAAAATGATTTTGTTTCCATAGTAAGTCATGAATTAAGAACACCATTAACTTCGATCAGAGGGTCTTTAGGTCTGTTGGCTGCTAGTACTGTGGGGAAAGTGCCTGATGAAATGAAAAATTTAATTGATATTGCGTATAATAACAGTTCAAGACTTGTGCTTTTAATTAATGATATTTTAGATATAGAAAAAATAGAATCTGGCAAAATGAATTTTAAAATGACTGTTGTGGAATTATCATCGTTAATAAATGAATGCATTGCCGGCAACAGTATGTATGCGGCTCAATATGGTGTAGTATACAACTTTGTAAATATCAATGGATTTAAAGATAAAGAGTTTTATATTGATAAAGATAATAATTATACGATTGTCGAAGATGTAAATGATATTCAATTATTTGTTGATAAAAATAGATTAATGCAAGTGATAACCAACTTGTTATCAAACGCGGCAAAATTTTCTAATTCGGGTGATACTGTTGATATTATTGTCTCTAGGCATGAAGGTACAATAAGAGTATCAGTAAAAGACTATGGGCAGGGCATGCCCGAAAAGTTTAAGTCGATAATGTTTGAAAAATTTGCCCAAGCAGACTCTTCAACTACTCGGGCCAAAGGCGGTAGCGGCCTGGGGTTGAATATTTGTAAGGCAATAATTGAAAAAATGCATGGTTCTATTTACTTTGAAACTGAGTTAGGAAAAGGCAGTACATTTTCTTTTGAGCTTCCTTTATTTAAGGATAGGCGTGCTGCAGAATCAAATAAAAAATCTGCAACAAATTTTAATAGTGGCAAAAAGATTTTAATCTGCGAAGATGATAAAGATGTAGCAAATTTAATACAGTTATTTTTAGGAAAAGAAGGTTATAAAACAGATATTGCCTATACCGCACGCGAGTTAATGCAAAACTTGGAAAAAAATAATTATAAATATGATGCAATTACTTTAGATTTAGTTTTACCTGATAAAGATGGCATATCTATGATAAAAGAAATACAACAAATAAATGATGCCAAACAAATACCTATAATAGTTGTTTCTATTATGGCTAATAAAAATAAATCTACTATTAATGGCAATTATGCTGTTGTTGATTGGATAAATAAACCAATTGACCAAAATAAACTTATTGGAACAGTTAAGCGAGCGATAAGAGAAAAAAATTGCAATGAAAAGCCTTTGCTTTTACATGTTGACGATAATCCTGATATTTTAGAAGTTATATCCTTTGTTTTAAAAGACATAGCACAGGTTGAATTTGCAACAACTATTGATGAAGCTGAATTAAAGATAAAAGAAAAAAACTTTGATATTGTCATACTAGACTTTGAGCTAAAAGACGGCGTTGGAACCGATTTGATTAAAGTAATAAACAATACAAATAAAGATACTGCAATAGTAATATTTTCTGCATATGATATAGATCAAAAAACAGCCCAAAATGTAGATGCTGTACTACTGAAATCGGTTACAAGCAATCAAAAGTTTTTAGAAGTAATTAATACGTTGACTTTTAATAAGTAAATAGATATATTAATAGGAAAGGAAACAATATATGCCTAGTTTACAAAAAATTATGTATGTTGAAGATGAACCAGATATTCAGACCATAGCAAGTATTGCACTGGAAAATATTGGTGGGTTTAGTGTAAAAACTTGTAGCTGTGGAGCTGATGCTTTGGTTCAAGCGCCAGACTTTGCTCCTGATTTAATACTGCTAGATGTAATGATGCCTGATATGGATGGTCCTACAACCCTTCAAGAACTAAGGAAAATAGACTCTTTAATTTCAACACCGGTTGTTTTTATTACCGCAAAGGCTCAGATTCACGAAATTGCACAATATAAATCACAGTCGGGTGTTTTGGATGTTATAACAAAACCCTTTGACCCAATTACATTATCAGACACTATTAGAACTATATGGGAAAATTATCATGCAAATGTCTGATAAGGAGTTTTTAGAACAAATTGAGGCGTTAAAACAAAGTTATGCGGCACACTTGCCGGAAAAAATGAAGCAGTTAAACAGCCTAGAAAAAATTTTAGAGACTGATTTAGCAAACTTTGAGGTGTTAAACGAGTTATATCAATTAGCTCATAAATTAGCAGGCTCAAGTGCTTCTTTTGGGTTTGCAAGTTTAAGTGAAAAGGCTTATGAGCTTGAAATGTTTATCAAGCCTATAGTTAAAAAAAATGAAACTTTAGATAAAAACTCCTATGAAGAATACAAATCTTTGCTAAATAACTTAAAAAAATCTTTTTTTGAATAGATGGAGTTTAAGCTTTACATATTTTAATTAGAGAACTATAATTTATTATATAGATAACAGGAGAAGAGTTCTTAATGAAGGAGAGAAGACCAAACGTTCTTATCGTTGATGATGAAGAACATATAAGAAAGTTAATGAAGGTAGTAATAAATTCTATTGGATATAAAGTTGTTGGCGAAGCTAACAATGGTGAAGATGCCTTGAATATATTTAAGCTCTTAAAGCCTGATATTTTGCTTTTAGATATAAATATGCCAATAAAAACAGGTGAAGAAGTTTTAGAAGACGTTATCAAGCATTTTCCTAAGACTGTGGTTATTATGTTAACATCAGTTTCTGACATAGAAAGTGTGCAAAATTGTATCAAACTGGGTTCAAGAGGGTATATAAGAAAAGATACTCCAATAACCAAAATAGGTGTAATTATAAAAAATACGTGGCAAACATATATAGCGACACAAAACCCTAATGCCTAATATTATTCTGAATACAAAGCATACTTGCAAACAGAATTATGTATGCTTTGGTATATAGAATCAGGAACAATAGGGGTTAGTTGATTTAAGTTTTTAGAAGATTCTCGAAAGAGAATTTTTTTATTTTTGTTATATCCTGTCAATTCGTTAATCGACATTAGATTTCTATAGCAGTCAGAGATAAAATGAACCTTGGTATAAGAAACATCCTTGTGAGGCAAGGCTTTAGGGTTTAGATAATGCACTTTGCACCAATATTGTGTATATCTGCCATTTTGTATAATGCTTTTTATATTTATATACCAAACTTTATATTTGTCACTTATTTTTAATTCAAACCAATCTTTTGCATTTGTATTTGCATTTAAAAATGTATTAGGTATAATTAAACAAGTGAATAATAAAAATATTGGTTTTTTTATAAATCTACAGATTCTCATGTATATATTTTATACTCATTTAAAAAAGAGTATATACAACTAAAAGAGGAACTTTAACCAAAATACTCTCTTTATTGTTTGAAAAATTTAAACTTAAGTATAAACAGCTACTTGAAAATAATATTTGTTAGTTATATTATATAATTATAATTATACAGGCAGCAATTTAAAATCTATACTTTAGATATTTAGGCAAGATATGTTTGTAATTAATATATTATTATGAAATGTTAAAAAAAAATAAGTAAATTTTTGATTTTAGTATAAAGATTGTGTCATTATTAAACTGTAGATAAAGTAAATTAACTTTAAATAATGATGGTAGAGATGCGAGAAAAGGTGAAAAGAAGTTATGCCTATGGATATTGTAACAACACAAGGAAATTCGGATATTGATCCCAATAAGCCTATGTTTCCTATCAGTATTGTGTCTAGAATTTTAAAAGTTCATCAAAGAACACTAAGAATTTATGATGATGAAAGCTTACTAGTTCCGTCAAGATCCCCAAAGAATCGTAGATTGTATTCTTTTAATGATATTGAAAGAGGTAAATTCATTCAATATCTAACAAGAGAACTAGGTATTAATTTAGCCGGTGTTAAAATTATATTTTATCTTTTAGATCAACAAAAAATTTCCCCGGATAAATACCAGGAACACATTAGCGAAGTAGCTAAAAACCTAAACATTACTTTAGAAATCCAACAAGAAAACAGAGAAAAATTATCTCGAAGAGGCAGAAAACCAGGTAAAAAAGCTACTGACGAAGAAGACGACGAAGATATCGAAGAATAATCAACAAAAAGAAGACCTTCCGTAAAATAGGGAGGTCTTCGATTTTAAGGTTGCTTTTAGAGCTAATTACTATGGTTTATGAATATTTTTACTAATTATTATTTTAATTTTACATTTACATCTTCACTTTTGCCCTTTTTATAATTTAATGTCAAATTTTTTACCCGGAATACTTAGAATCATCTTGGCGGCATTGGCTTTATTAGATTATTCTGTACAGACTTTCGGGGTTTGGGTCGTAGTTCATTTTGGATAGATTCAATTTGTTTTTGCATTTTTAACATTTCCATCTTGGCATTGTTTGCAACTTGTTGTTTTTCTATAAAGCTTAGGTGGGAGAGATCTTTTCTATTTTTGGAAGTAAAAAGATCCTCATTATTATTTATTTTTAACCACTCCAAAACTTTGGAACGTATTGATTGTATGCCTTTTGGTTTTATACTTATACTATTTTGAATAGGGTTGAGCCCCACAGCAATCTCCTTTGCTATACATCTTGCTATATCTTATTTATATAAAAACAAGTTAGTATATAAAAATTCAATACAATATTAGATATTAACAAAACTTTATATTTTTTAAAAATCTGTTTAACAACAAAAACTAGTCTATAACATAAAAATCTACAGTTTTCTGATAACTGGCTTGTTTAGCAGGTCTATAGATTAGAACTTTAGCATTATACTGCCCAAGTTCTAATTTTCTTATGTTCTTATGAGTTAAATAGAAAAAACGTCTGACATTAGGCTTATCGATAACAGATTTTTTATTTATAATCACTCTTCCAAGAGGGTCTGTTAAAACAAACTTTAAAACATCGCCTTTTTTTATTGATAAAGTGTCGGCCCAGATGTATATATATCCAGAATTCTTTTTAATATCTTGCTGTTCAAAATTGCCTTCTTGCATTTCAACATCATTAGGCTTTACAGCCGTTACTCCGATATTATAGATAAATACTGGCCGATATTTTAATTTTAGTTCAACTTCAGGCTTCCATAAAGATCTATTTAATGCCGGTATTTTTGTTTTTTCTATAAATTTACCGGTAAAAGGGTCTATTTTTTTATTTTTATATTGCACACTAAAGTGCATGTGAGGAGTTTCTGTTAGTCCTGACATGCCAACATAGCCCAATAGGTCACCTGCTTTAACATAATCACCTTTTTTTACTTTAACGCTGCCCTTTAACATGTGGCAATAATCTGTCAAGAATCCTTGTCCATGAAGAATAGCTACCCTATTACCGCATTCTCTTTTTTCAATAGATTTTTTATCAATTTTTTTTACATTTATATCTTTAAGACCGTCCCTAGTACCAAGTACTCGTCCATGTGCAGCCGCCACCACCGGTACACGATAGTTCATTCTTTTTTGATTTTTAATCACAAAATCAGTACCTTTGTGAGTGTTATAAGTTCTGGTACCGCCTTTGTAGTCCTTCCATTTTTTACTGTTATCTACATCTGGATATGCTAATATCCAACAGTCTTTGCCTATAGTACATTTGAGCGGAAAACCAAGTCGCACTGTAGGAATTTTTACCTTGGTTGTTTGCCCTGCACATAAAAAAACTGCTAAACATAGAAAAAATAAAATAGATAGGGATTTTTTTATATCAGTCATAATTTTTCTTTAATTAGATTATTTTAAATAATAGCAAAAATGAGTTTGCATAAGATATACTTCAGCCGTATGAACTTAATAAAGAAGTAATATAAAAAATTTTTAAAAGAGAAAACACCCAAATAACAGGGCGTTTTTCTCTTTAATAATAATTTGTTTACTATTGTCCGCCTTGCTTCTTTTTGATATCCAGCGCTGCATTATGAGCTAAAACATATACACTGCAAGTTTTATAGTTTTTTAAGTACCAAGCACAATTTTCTTGTTCGCATAGTTGCGGAATATCTTTTCCTGCGCTCATTACCGGACAAACTGGTAATTCAGACATAGATAAAACTCCTATAAGTTACATTGATTCTGGAGCCGAAACCGATAATAGCTTCAGACCATTAAACAGTACTTGTCTTGTCGAATCAACAAGTGCTAACCTTGACTTCATTATAGATTCTTCGACATTAAGGACCCTTGTAAATGTATAGAACTGGTGGAAAGAACTTGCTAATTCTTGCAAATATCTTGCTACCATATATGGCGCTCTGTTTTTTACGCTCGACATAATTAAATCTTCATAAGATTCCAGCTTAAGAATCAGAGCTTTTGTTGATTCAAGTTCTTTTTCATCATCTGTGTTCCATAAACTCTCTAATATATTTATATCAAAGTTTTTTGTTTTGTATAAAGTGTCAAACTCTTCTTGATCCAAAAATGGCGACAATGTTGAATTTGACTCTTTGTCTATCCTGTCTTGAGTAGAATTTCTTAAAATGCTGCAAGCTCTGGCATGTGCATATTGAACATAATAAACCGGATTTTCGTCAGAACAGGACTTTGCAAGATCAACATCAAAATCAAGTGTTGTATCAATACTTCTCATTATCATCCAAAAACGAGTAGCATCAATGCCCACTTCGTCAATAAGCTCTTCAAGCGTAAGCATTTTCTTTCTTTTGCCCATTCTAACTTGCTCACCACCAATTATTAGGTTAACAAGCTGGCCTAAAAGAACTTCCAGTTTATTGCTGTCATGCCCAAGAGCCGCAATAGCAGCTTTCATTCTGGCTACATAACCATGATGGTCTGCGCCCCATATATTTATTAATCTATCAAAATTTCTTTTTAATTTATCATAGTGATAAGCAATATCAGCTGTCAAATAAGTATAAGCACCGTCAGACTTAATAATAACTCTATCCTGATCATCACCATACTCAGAAGACTTAAACCAAAGCGCATCTTCTTGCTCATAAATTTGATTTTTTTCTTTAAGGGTTTCAACAGCTTTTTCCACTTCTCCTTTATTATGCAAAGAAAGTTCGCTGTACCAAGTATCAAAATTCACCCTAAACTTATCAAGCAACTGCTTTTGTTGTTCCAAAAGAACTGCCTTTCCAAAGTCAGCCATTTCGTCCATTACTTCTTCACTTGGCGCAAAAGCATCAGGATGTTTTATAAACAATTCTTCTGCTTTTGTCTTATTACTTTCAAGGTATTGTTTAGCTACATCTATTAAATATTCACCCGGATAATAATTTTTTACCCCTTCTTCTTCAGTCTGCGGAAACTTAACATCTTTACCCATCTCCTGAAGGACTCTCAGCCACAAAGAACGCGAGAGGTTATTAATTTGATTGCCTGCATCGTTTATATAAAATTCTTCAGAAACTTCATGCCCTACAAATCTTAACAAATTAGCCAAACAACTGCCAACAACAGCCCATCTTCCATGCCCTATATGCAAAGGCCCTGTAGGATTTGCGCTAACATACTCAAGTAGAATTTTTTCAGGTGTTTCCGGTTCAAATTTACCAAAATCATTTTTTTTATCATTTATTAATTTAATACTTTTATTTAGCCAGCTTTTGCCTAGTTTAAAGTTAATAAAACCGCCCACATTGTCAATTTTTGCATCTTCAAATTCTATATTTGCGATAACGGCTTCTGCAATCTTATTAGGCGGCAATTTAGCGTATCTTGCAAGTGGAGATACATTTACTGCATAGTCTCCAAATTCAGGATTTTTTGTTTTTTCCACAATCACATTAACAGCACTTGTATCGGCCATTTGGCCAAGGTTGCCACTGCTTGCTGCTTTTTCAATTGCGTTTATAACGTTTTGAGAAATTAATATTTTTAACATACTTCACTTCAATCCACTCTCATACATACTGTACAATGATACACAAAATTAATTAATACATAAAGAAAATGAATTTTAAAATTTTAAATAGCATTATAGCTAAAGCTAATCAATGTATTATCTCTGAAAAGAGTACTCTAAAATTTAATTAAGAAGCAGTATAATAACTGAAAAAAGTACTCTTGATATAGCCTACAGATAAGCACCATGAACTGTTCAGGATTATGTTTAGTATTGTAATATTTGCTCAATCAATTGTTGAATTTTATTCCGTATTATTATAATTTAGAAATATGGTTATAAATAAATATAATTGCTCAAAAATACTTTTCATGTTCTTTAAGCTAGCAAAATAAGCTAAAAGCTAAAAAGAATCTCCTAAAACTTAATTAATGAGCTGTAAAAGAAAATTTATTTATAATATTTGGTATTTTGGTGTGGGTAAGCATGAGTGTGTAGAGGAGTAGGCAAAGTTGTTAATGACGAGGGATTTTGGGAAAACCACTTCTGTAAGAAGATGGACTAAAGCAGCTACGAGTTGTTACCAAAGGGGTTGTGTATGTTCAGGTTGCTTTTACAATGATTTTTTTAAGGGCAGTCCTCAAAGATGTCAAATGAAATCAACTGTATTAGAATTAGTAAGAGTTTTAGGTAAGCCTGATATAGAACCTCAAGAATCCATAATTCAATAATTTAAATAAGCCATGATAAAAAATATCCTGATCTTTAATTAAAATAAAGGATCAGGATGTTTTTTATGTTTTTAAACTAAATTATCTACTTAAGTTTACAATTTCTGCCATTATCTGACTTTGGGTTGAGAAAACCCTACTATTAGCAGATAAGGCTCTTTGAGAAATTACTAACTCCGCAAATTCAGCCGGCAGATCAACGTTAGATGATTCAAGAGATCCTGCTTCAATTTCTCCAAATCCACCTGTTTTACCAATCGAATAAACAGGTTGACCTGCGTTTGGACCTAATGCAAACACATTACCGCCTTCTGCTAATAAGCCTTTAGGATTAACTATACTTGCCATTTGCAACTGCAACTCAGCAGCTTGAACAGCATTAGATTCAACTGTGATGTCATCAGATAATATTTCAACACCTGTTGATGTTCTATAAAGAAGTGATCTGGTATCATCGCCAGTAACAGTAATTTTATCTGCATTCTGATAACTTACTTCAATTGCCCCATCCCTACCTATTGAGTACGATGTCCTTTCTACAGTTTGGTCAGTTGGATCAGCTAGCCCTATTATCGCTCTATAATCTATTATTTTACTTTCAAGTGATGTATTGGTTCCATCAGAAATAGCTGTAGATGTAGCCAATTTTGTTTCTGTTAATAAGTTGCTCGTATCAGTAGAAGCTCCAAATTTCAGGCCATCCAGGTCAGTATCTGTGTAACTAAAAGCAAACTTGCCATCATTCCCAATGCTTGCAATATCATAACTTAAGCCTAATCCATTGTTTGAAGTATCAGCCTTTGCCCAAGTATTAATCATACTAACAACATCTTGCATTGTTGAGGTTTCTTCAAGTGTAAACGTTGAACTTACTGAGGTTGATGCTCCTTCAAGCGTTGCACCTACAGTAAATGAACCTGTAGCAATATTAACATTATTCAAGCTGGCAATAGTTTTTACTGCAGCTGTACTATTGCCAATAGTTGCCAGTTTTAATGAAGGAGGAATTCGTATTGGAGTTGTGCCGGCAGTATCTGTTGAGATATCAGTTGTTCCTAATACTCTCAGTCCCTGGGTACTATTAAGGCTGCCATCAGTGTCAACACTAAAATTGCCAGCTCTGGTAATTTTTATCTCCCCGTTTGAATCAGCAAGGGTAAAGAATCCATTGCCTGAGATACTTAAATCAGTTGATTTTCCTGTAGTTTGAACTGTACCGCTAGAAAAATCCTTACTAATTTCACCGATTGTAACACCTAAACCTACTTGCATCGGATTCGTACCGCCTATATTCTTTAAAGGCGCAAATCCACTTGTCATAGTTCTTGAAAATAAGTTCTCAAAGTTAACTTGACTGGACTTAAATCCTACAGTGTTCATATTTGCAACGTTATCTGATATAACATTCATTTTGGATTGAAAGTTTTTAATGCCGCTTATAGCTGTATATAGACCTTGTGTCATGTTGCCTCCCCAAAATCATTTATTTTTAATAGCCTAGTTTTTTTGTATCTACCCCAACCCCCTAGCAAGGGGGAAGGGTATTTTTTATATTTTCCCGCCACCTTCTTTTAGGTTTAAGGACATTCCCCATAATTATTTATTTTTTTTAATACTTACTTCAAACCAATAACTGAGCTTAATGGATATTCTATATTGTTTACAGTTATTGACGTATCATCTTTTGTTATTTTAGCTTCTGTAACTTCCCCACTTATAGTTTTCATATGATCATCAGGGTCTTGCAACTTTACTTCTTTACCCATTATTGAACTTGCCTGCATAAAGTTGGACGAGTAGTTCAACTGCTTATTTATATCTTGTAGTTGGTTAAGTGTAGAAAACTGTGTTGTTTGCGATATAAATTCGGAGTTATCCATTGGATTTAAAGGATCTTGAGATTTCAATTGTTGCATTAGCAATTGCAAAAAAGCATCTTGATCAAGCTCAGAGTTATCGGTTCGCGTCTTTGCTTTTTCTGCGTAAACTCTGGTTGTATTATTTGATATTTGTGTCAATGTTTCTTGTACAGACATAGCCTTATACCCCTATATATTTAAACTACGTAGTCTACTAAACTTTTTTTGTAACCTGATGGTTTATCCATAGCCTGAGTGTCTGGGTTGTCAGCATCTTGAGATAAACCTTGCTCTTCATTATTCGAATAGTATTTAGAATATTTACCCTTCAAGCCTGCTTGCTCTCTAGAATCCTCAGACTCTTTAGACAACAAGCCTGACTCTTCTCGTGCTTGATTGTTTGCTTCATCAGAATTTTTAAATTCTTCGTTGCTATTTTGATTGTTATTGTTAGCCAAATTACTTTCTTGTGTTTGTACTGTTATTTTATTCAAGTTAATCCCTTGCTGCGATAAGTTTTGTCGTAAGGTTTCCAGATTTTTGTTTAACATGTCTTTAACCTGATTGTTTTCAGCCATAATTTTAGCTGTGATAGTACCCTTTTCACTAACCAGGTTAATCTCCACTTTTCCCAGATTCTCTGGGTTCAACTGTAAAGATAATTTAGTTTTACCATTTTGAAACTCTACAGTAGATTTTTTTATTACTTGATCTATCACAGAATTCTCAGCTGGATTTTTTATATTTTGAGAATTTAACATTTTATCAAAACTAGTCTTTGCCGCGTTATTTGTCTGCTGCGAAGATGCTAGTTCGTTAAGGTTAACTTGATTACTTGCGTTGTTATTTACGCTTACACTTTGTTTAATTTCAGCTTTCTCTCCCAATTTTAGCTGATTAGGATCAATTTTATTATTTTCAATAGGTTGTTTTGTTTGATTTTCCTGAGCTTGAGCTATATTTTTAAACTCTTGCTGATTTATATTTTGACTTTTTTCAGCCTTAGCAGATTTTGATTTTTTACTGCTTTTTAAATTGCTTTTATCCTGTTGCTGGTCATTAACATTAGCTTTTAGATTTTTCTGCTGCTCAGCAGAAACCTTTTTAAGGTTCTGATCAAACGTTAAATTTTGATCCTGAGCTTGTTTATCAGATTTAACCTGCTGCTTATTTTCATCAGCTGCATTCTTTAGAGCAACCGGCTCACTATTTTTTTCAGTCTCTTTAACCTGTTGTTTAATATTAGCTTTCTGCTGAGCCTTAGCCGGATCTTCTGATCTCATCGATTCTTCTGTTTTAATTTTATTTTTATTATCAGCAGAATTATTTAAAATATTGCCTTTAAGACTTTCAGCTTCGTTAGAAAGCTTTTTATTGATTATATCTTGAGCTTTATTTTCTGATTTTTTGTTATTCTCATTATTAACAGAGCTAGTCTCTTGCTGCTGCTTTTGATCAGATTCTTTGCTTAGCTCTTTTTTATTTTTATCTAATTCAGAAGCGTTATTATTGTTAACCTGAGCATTTTTATCCTGACTACTTGTGTTATTTTGATTTTCTACATTATTTTTTTGCTCATTAACCTGTTTAGGTTGAATATGCTCTTTTTCATTGATATTATTAGTATTATCTTGCTGATTTTTTGTATGATCAGAAACATCATCTGCTTTATCATCATATTCTTTTAGCTTATCTAAATCCTGCTTGCTAAAATCTTCTTTTAGCTTTGGAGAATTACTTTCGCTACTATACGAATTATAGTTATTATAACTTTGATTTAGCGATGTATCTTGATAATAAGCCAAATAATTTTCGTTAGAATAATAATTATCTGTGTTGTTATATGTTTGAGAATCAAGTTTGTTAAAATCCTGAGTACTATTATCATAATTATTTGTAGAATTAAAAGCCTCATCATTCCATTGGTTATTCTTAAAACCCTTAGTTGCTGAGTTTAAAACATCAAAAAAGTTTTCAGATATATTTTGCGAGCTTTTATCTGAAAATGAATTATCAATATTAAATATGTTTGTATCGGTCGTCTGAACCAAAGAATTCAAACCAGCCATTACATTCCCCTTAAATTTGTTATTTTTGTCCGGTTAATCTAATTAATAATAATTTTTCATTGCGCTTCTTCTATTTGCAATCTCGTCTATTTCCATTAAGTCAAGTTTTTCTAAATTTGCAATATATGCTTTGTAGTCTTTTTCTTTAAGTTTTTCAAGCATTGTTTTGGCTTTAAGAGCTTCCATAACAGCTTGTTTTTTTTCATCGAGCTCCTTCTCGATTTGCTGTATTTTTTGATTTTGTTGAGAAATATCCTCCCCTGTTTTAATCAAATAATGCCGAAAGGTGTTAGTTACTGTAAAATCCAAATTTTGCCCAGATTTAAGCATTTGATTAACGCATTTTTGGCGTTCTTTCTTTGTATTTCGCAAGTCTTCCAGAGTTTGCACTTCTTTGCTTAAAGCATTTTGAACTTTTGCCATTTCCTGCTGGCAATTTTCCAAATGTTTAATTCTGGTGTCCAAGACACTTTGCAATCTAAATTGGAATTTTTTCACTCACAACTCCTAGCCCCTTACCCCAATATAAGAGTCTATGTGAAGAGTAACTTATTGTTAAGCTTACCTGCATCCTCTAAAGCATGTATATGGTATATAAAATAAATAGATCACTGTAGATTTTATATCTAAATAAAACATTTGAATGAGATATCTAAAATTTAATTAAAAACCAGTAATAAAATTTAAAATTATATAAAATATTATTAAAGTAAAGCGCCAATTAAGAGAAAGTATCATTTTCACTAAAGTAAAGGGGGAAATAAAAAATGACAGAGCTTTATTTGATTAAAAAACTAAGCATCTTAGCTGATAATCCTAAAGTAAAGGCAACTATATATCAAGCCACCCAAATAGAAACAAATGCACAGATACGATTTACTATAAAAAAAAATATAAAAACAGGAGCAAAGATGGCTTATCAAGAGTCAACAGCACCTAGGATAGAAAGAAAGCTAAGCGGTGATGTATTCGATATGCCTAGACCCAATAGATCAATAGCGCATTTTATGCCAGGAAAAAGGCAAGGATTTAAAAAATTTATTGCCAATTTGATTTTTAGGAGCATGCAAGGCTAAGAACATAAACGAAGAATACTTCTCCATGCTAGTTTTAATAAAAATTGAAGCTAAACAATTTTCATTAAAGTAAGGATTAAGACAGCTTGCGCAAGTAGGTTTCTAATTTAAACTTATTATAAATATCATAACTTTAATTTTAGATGTAACAATAATTTAATAAAATAGCCTTTTTTTCTGATTATCCAAAGCGATTCCTGCAAAGGCATTTTTAGACTGCTATAATATATATTAAATGAATAGAAAATATATTAAGTTAAATTTAAATAAAAATATTGAGGTTATTTTATTTTGCCGGCAGAAGCTCCAAAACCAGAAGACACATGCCCAAAAGACAACGATAAATACGCAGCATTTCTATATTACAGACTGCGCAATAAAATTGTCCTCCTGCGCCGTTGGACTAAAAACGATGACCTAATGGGCTTAAAAGGTCGCATGGAAGAAGCAATAAAAACCTCAGAAATGCAGTTTGATGTAGTAGGCAAAGAATTTTTGAATATAATGCGCAGTGGTGAGTGGAGTAAAGCCCTGATCCAAAAGATGGAATTCATTAATATGACCCTCCAAGGCTTTACAATGAATATAATAGAAACCATAGAAGACAGAAAACAAGCAAAAGATTGGCACAGAAGAAAACCCAAAGAGCCGGAAGGGTTTAAAACAAACTCAACAGGACTAAAAGACCTTGCAAATAAAACCTATTCACTTGTGAGAACTTTTATACCTGAAGAAATAAGATCAAAATTTTCTACAAAACAGCTAAGGGCAGTTAGCGCACTAAGCGAAATAAATGAAAGAATCCTTGAAGAAATAGAAACAATAAAAGATAAATTTGATAATTATCATAAATGGTCAGACATTTTTCCATTGATGCTGCGCGATTTTGCAGAATTAAAAATAGAATTCCCCACAGAATTTGTGGTACTAAGACCCTGGTCAA
>JANQFW010000143.1 GCA_028277625.1 Candidatus Gastranaerophilales bacterium
ATTTAATTTTAGTAACCAAAATCAGGTGGCATTAAACAGAATAACAAGTGTTGGAGCAGGTTCTATTTCAAGAATTTTAGGAAATATCACTCAAACAGGTCAGGGTGGAGCTGTTTTATTAATAAATCCTAATGGAATTTTATTTGGTCGGAATTCGTCAGTAAATTTGAATTCTTTTATGGGATCAACGCTTAAGTATAATTCAAGTGACTTAAGTAAAAAAACAATAACATTAATAAAAAGCGAACAAGAGCCCAGGGGTATCCAAATGCATTGGGGCAGCATAATAAAGACAGATAAAGGAGCAGTATTTGCATCAAATGGAATTCATAATGACGGTTGTGATATTTTTGCCAAAAGTGGTAATATCCAGTTAATAACGGGAGATGGGGTTACCTTTACTTACAATGATGCTTTAAAGCCTAATATAGTATCACAAGAAGATGTTCAAGCTTCAACTGTAGCTCCTGAGGATGTAAAATACCAGCCTTATGGCTATTCAGGTTTTACTGATAATGAGTCATCAATATACACAAATGCAGCTAAAATTTCAGGGGAAAATTTAAATTTTGTGTCTAAATCTGATCTAAGTAATAGTGCTTTAAAAGCTATTATAAATTTAGATGGAATAATAGAGGCTAAAAAAGGAAAACTGGATGAAAGCGGAAATATAACAGTTTACTCCAGTCAAGACTCTAATATTAATGCAAACATTAAAGCTGATAGAGATATAAAAATAGACACAAAAGAGCTGATTTCAAAGCATATTAATTCAGGCAAAAATATAGAAATATCAGGGGAAAAGCTTGAGGTAGACTATCTTACATCAGGCAAAAATATAAAAATAATTGGTGATATTACTACGAAAAAGGTTACCTCAGGAGGAGATATAGATGTATCAGGCGGAATTTCTGATGCATTTTCTATTACATCAGATGGTAATATAAAAGTAGCTGGAGATATTTCAACAAAAGAGATTACATCAGGAGGCAACATAGAGATACTAGAAGGAAATGCAAGCATAGATAAGGCCAATGCATTAAATCAAATAACAGTAACGTCAAATATATCAGGGACTCGTATTAATTGTAAGCAGCTAAAATCAGGAGGGGATATTGAACTTATATCAGGTGGTGTTTATCTGCAAGATATTGATGCAAAAGGAAGTATAAAAATTTTTAGTGGAGAAAGTAATACACGAGTCGGAAATGTAAAAGCTTCAGGAGATTTAGATATTTTTTCTTTTAGTAGTATTGAAACGAAAAATTTACATACAGGAGGTATAATTGGTGCAACAACTGCCTTTGGCCCTATAATAACAGGCAATATTTTTGCAAATAAAGAAATAAGTATTAGTGCAGAAGGTGGATTAATAACAAAAAATGTTATAGGTAACTCCGATGTTAACCTATTCGGAGCTTTTGCGCATGTAAATGTAGGTAATATAAAAGCTAAAGGTAATCTACACATTGGAAGTCATTGGAGAGATATTACAACAGGCAACTTATATTCCGATAAAAATATAACTGTAAGGAATAATACAATGTTTGATCCTGTAAACATTGTATCTCTAGGAGATTTAACTGCAAAGGAAAAAGTATATGTTTCTGCAGTTGATATTGCTAATATACAAAATATAAAAGCCGGAGAAGATATTTTAATAGAGGCAAAATCATTAAATACAAATTCACCTGACAATTTTATAAAAACAACAGGTTATTATTCAAACATATTAATAAATGCAGATGAAATGTTTATAGAAAAGGACCAATCTACAATAAGTTTAGGGGTTGTGCCTTCCATAGAATTATCTTATGGCTCTTTGATTTTAGGATCAAAAAATAAGGAAAATGTAGAGCTAATAGGAGCTGATGAAGTAACTGCAATAGGTGGGACCAGCTTTATATTTAGTGATGTTTATAATGCGCTTAAGTCTAAATCAGAAGTCCCCAAGATTGCAATCGCCCATCTTTTTGATAAATCAATAAACATCAAAGCAAAAGATCATTTTTTGGGAAGAATTAAAGACGGGCAAGCAAAACCAAAACACTTAATATTATCAACAAAAGGAAATGTTGACTTTAAATTTACATCAGCATATGCTGATTCCACTTTAACGGTCGATCACTGTTGGTTAAAATCTGAATTAATTGATCTTTATGGTCGTATTGATATAAGAAATCCATTAGTTATTCAAGGCTACGGCACAAATGATCTTAATAATGAAGCTAATACAGTAAAAGTTATAGATGCAACAAAAAATCCTGATTATAATACTTTTGATCAAAACTTTTTCAGTAATAATCCGGCTGAATTAATTAAGCTTGACGATCCTGAAGTATTTTAAATTTTAAAAGCAAAATATAAGAAAAAAAATAGACTGCTATTATTGGCAGTCTATCTATTTTATAGTTCAGTTAATTAGTATTTAACAAGTGTACAAGAGTTACAAAACTGGTAGCCAAATCCTGATTTAAAACGATAATATCATTGCTAACTTTTAAATTAACAGGAGAAAAATTCCAAATTGCTTTTATCTGAGAATCTTCTACGACATATATAATATCATTAACAGAGGTTGCAGGGACAGTAATTATTACAAACTTAACATTATTTTTACGTACCATATCCTGAAACTCAGAAATACAATAAATCTGCTTATCTTTTATTTTCTTTCCTATTTTTTCAGGATTATTGTCAAACATAGCAGTAATATCAAGCCCAAACTTTCTAAATCCTTCAAATTTAGAAAGCGCAACACCAAGATTTCCCGCACCAATAAGATAAGCTTCCTTAAGCTCATTAAATCCTAAAAACTGTTCAAGATGCAGTCTTAATTCAAAAGTATCGAAACCAACCTTTGGCTTACCTACATAACCTGTTGCTGCTATATCTTTTCTGACTTGAGTGTCATCAATATTTAGTTCTTTAGCAATTTTAGAACTGGAAATATATTTTTCACCATAATCCATAATTGCCGTAGAAATTATATTATAGTAGCTAGGTAGCCGTTTTAAGGTTGGAATCGATACCTGTTTCATATCTATATAAATCCACCGATTATTACTGATACATGACTAAGGTTCTACTAGTCATCTACCTTAGTCTTCAACGTTCCAGATATCTCTTTCTTCGTATTCTGTATGTAATAAGTGATGAGCTTTTTCACCGTTTGGTTCACCTAAGTGCTTTTCGTATAAGGTCTTCACAGATGGATTTTCATGAGATTTCTGAAGCTTCATCTTAGCATCAGCTTTATATAATCCATCTTTTCTGTTGCCTTTAATTAAGCGGTCTTTACAGCTAACAGGCTGACCTGCACCACCAATACATCCACCGGGACATGCCATAACTTCAATTACATCATAGTGAGCTTCACCTTTATTGATTTTATCAATAACTCTATCAGCTTCAGCCAATGTATTGATAATAGCAAGCTTAATCTTCTTACCGTCTAAATCAACAGAAAATTCTTTTAAAGTATTTAGTCCACGAGCATCTTCAAAGTTAACATTTTCAAGAGTTTTACCGGTTACTACTTCATAAGCAGTTCTTAAAGCCGCTTCAGCAACACCACCGGAAGCTCCGAAGATAACGCCCGCACCTGAGTATTCACCAAAAGGCTGATCCATTTCTTCAGGAGCTAACTTGCTAATATTTACACCAGCTGATTGTATTAACTTAAATACTTCTTGAGTTGTTAATACAATGTCAACTTCCTGTACGCCATTTTCACTAAATTCAGGTCTTACAGCTTCAGCTTTTTTAGCTGTACAAGGCATAATTGATACAACAACTAAATCTTTAGGCTCAACATTGTACTCTTTGCAGAGAACATCTTTAGCTAAAGCACCGAACATTTGTTGTGGAGACTTAGCAGAAGATAAATTATTCAAGAAGTTCTTATGGTTTTGCTCAGCATGCCTAACCCAAGCAGGACAACAACTTGTGAATAAAGGTAATTTTTCATTACTCTTAAGTCTACCAATAAGCTCAGTACCTTCTTCCATAATTGTAACGTCTGCAGAGAAACTAGTATCAAATACTTTATCAATACCAGCTCTTCTAAGAGCAGCAGCCATAATACCAATTACGTTTTCGCCAGATGGTATGTTGAACTGCTCACCAAGTGCAACTCTTACAGCAGGAGCTATTTGTACAATAACAGTTTTATTATCATTGTTAATTGCTTCAAATACTTTGTCCACATCAGATTTAATAGCTAAAGCGCCGGTTGGGCAAACTGCAGCACACTGACCGCAATATACACAGTCAACATCTTCAAGTTTACTACCATAAGCTGGTGCACAAACTGTTTTAGAGCCTCTGTTAGAAAAGCTTAAAACGCTTTTGCCCTGTACTTCGGTACAAGCTCTTATACATGCACCACAAAGTATACATTTATTAGAGTCTCTTATAAGACTTGGATTAGAATCATCAACTTCAGCCATTTCTTCTAATTTTTCAAACCTTAAGTCTTTTACGTCATATTTATTTGATAATATTTGAAGTTCACAATCACCGCTTCTTTCGCAGGTTGTACATTCTCTATCATGATTTGATAATAAGAGTTCTAAAGAAACTTTTCTAACTCTTCTAATTCTTTCAGTATTTGTTTTAACCTTTAGACCAGACTCAGGAGGCATAGTACAACTAGCTTGAACGCCTCTGCCTTCAACTTCTACAACACACATGCGGCAAGCGCCATAAAGTGTTAAGTCAGGTCTATAACAAAATGTAGGAATTTCGATTCCAGTTTTTTGAATAACTTCTAGCAAATTTCTTTCATTGCTAAATTCAACTTCGTTGCCGTTTATAAATAATGTATTTTTCACTTTAGTTTCTACCATGATTACTAGACCTCCTTAATAGCGTTGAATGGACAAGAACTTAAACATGCACCACACTTAACACACTTGTTCTGTTCAATTTTATAAGGTTGCTTAACCTTACCTTCAATAGCTTCAACAGGACATGTTCTTGCACATTTTGAACAACCTTTACAAAGGTCTTCTGCTATTACAATTTTCTTAAATGCATCACAAACACCCGCTGGGCATCTTTTACCTTCAATATGAGCCAAATATTCATCTTTAAAGTATTTTAAAGTAGAAAGTACCGGATTCGGCGCAGTTTTACCCAGACCGCAAAGCGAACCGTCTTTAACTGCAAGCGCAAGCTCTTCAAGTATATCAAGATCACTAAGTTCAGCTTTACCTTCAACAATTTTCTCAAGAATTCTAAGCATATTCTTAGTACCTTCTCTACAAGGCACACACTTACCGCAAGACTCATTTTGAGTAAAGTTCATAAAGAATCTTGCAACTTCAACAATACAAGTATCTTCATTCAATACAACAAGTCCGCCGGATCCTACCATTGCACCTGCTTTAAGTAAAGAAGCATAATCAAGCGGTAAATCAAGATGCTCTTCTGTTAAACAGCCACCTGATGGTCCACCAATTTGAACAGCTTTAAACTTCTTGTTATTTCTTACTCCACCGCCGATATCAAAAATAATTTTTCTTAAAGGAGTACCCATAGGAACTTCTATAAGACCTGTATTATTAACTTCACCGGTTAAAGCAAATGTTTTAGTACCTGCACTGCCTTCAGTACCTAATGACTGGAACCATTCTGCACCATTAAGCATAATGCCAGGTACATTAGCAAATGTTTCTACGTTATTAATTAAGGTTGGTTTATCAAATAAACCTTTATTAGCCGGGAATGGAGGTTTTGGTCTTGGCATACCTCTTTCACCTTCAATAGAAGCGATAAGAGCTGTTTCTTCACCACAGACAAATGCTCCAGCACCCTCTTTGATATGTAATTTAAAGTTAAACTTGGTTCCTAATATTTGAGAACCTAATAAGCCATATTCCTCAGCATCAGCAATAGCTTTTCTTAATCTTTCAATAGCTAAAGGATATTCTGCACGAACATAAATATAACCTTCGTCAGCGCCAACTGCATAGGCAGCAAGAGCCATACCTTCTATAACTCTATGCGGATCACCTTCCATAAGGGATCTATCCATAAATGCACCTGGGTCACCTTCGTCACCATTACAGATTACATATTTTTTATCACCTTCTGCAATTCTAACAAAAGTCCATTTGCGACCAGTTGGGAAGCCACCGCCTCCACGACCTTTTAGTCCGCTCTCAGTGATAATATTGCAAACATCTTCAGGAGAAAGTTCTTTTAAAGCTTTGTCAAGAGCTAAATATGTAGAATTTGCAATACTTTCTCTGATATCTTCAGGATTAAGATGACCGCAATTATCTAAAGATGTTCTGGTTTGCTGAGCATAAAAGCTTATGTCAGAGTTACCTTGTTGTATTTTACCGTTCTGAGGATCTCTATATAATAATCTTTCTACAATTTCACCATTTTTAAGATGTTTTTCTACTATGTCTTTAACATCTTCAACTTTTACTTTTACATAAGTAACATTTTTCTCTGGTATCATAACAAGAACACCATTCTCACAGAAACCATGGCAACCGGTTTTAATTGTTGTTACTTTTTCTTCTTTCATTGCAACATTAGCGCCAAGTTCTTCGAATTTTTTTACAACATCCAAAGAACCATTTGCTACACAGCCGGTACCTGCACAAACAAGAACTCTTGTTCCCATTTGCTTAATATATTCTTTAGACTTTTCTTGTTCTTTAATCATATCTACTGCAATTTTATTCATCATATATTTATTTCTCCTAACAGCTTTATTTTTCGTTTTTGCCGAATTTAAAACTTTAAACGTCCTACACATCTTCTTTCATAAGTTCATCAAGAACTATAGTCATAGCATCAGATGTCATCTTAGGATAAACTTTATCGTTAATCATAACAACAGGAGCCAATCCACACGCACCTAAACAACTAACGGTTTCTACGCTAAATCTTAAGCAATCTGTTGTAATTTTATCGCCTGTCAATCCAACTTTCTTCTTAATTGCGTTATATACAGGCATACTGCCTCTAACGTGACAAGCTGTACCATCGCAAACCTTAATTTCAAACTTACCTTTAGGATTTAAACTAAACTGACTGTAAAAAGTAGCTACACCAAAAACACTGGCAGGTGAAAGATTCATTTTTACAGAAACATAAGTTAATGCTTCCTCAGGTAAATACCTATAAAGTTCCTGAACTTTTTGCAAAACTGCAATTAAGTTAGATTTTTTATAATCATATTCTTTTAAAATTCTATCCAGTTCACTTTTTTGTTCACTAGTTAAGCTTTGCTTTGTTGCTACCATAATTTCTCCTTTGTCTAAAAGTATATTTGGTTTTGTCTATATACTGCTCATCAATTAAATTTGGAATTTATTTTTTCAGGCGAATAAACTGAAAAATATTTTAAGGTTAGTTAGTATATAATTTATGGACGATTAAAAGTTTTAGTAGTTTCTGGTTATTTAAAACTTTAATTAATAAATTCCAGTAATAGAGTTCCACGCCTTACGAACTTGCTTTATTAAGTCTATAAATTTAAAATGCGAACCTCGTATGCAAAGGTTCGCTAAGTTATAGGTTAATTCTGCTTGATTTTATCTTGAAAATAGCCAAGACCCTAATCATAATGACGAATAATTTAATCATAAAAGAGCATAAGTTGAGCAAGCCATTAACAATTAACTTGTTAACAGTCTTACCTTTTCCATTCAACATCACTCCAATATTCATTTATGTTCCCCTTCGTCATTGAGAGTCAAACGTGATTTTTTTCACTATATATTATATAACAAAAAGTATAACATTTAAAACTTTAATTTCAACAGCGCAATTCTTGTATTTCGCAAAAAAGTATTAAATGTTAATAAACTTTTGTAACGATTTTTCATAAAATTTTAAGAAGAAATAAAAAATTGCTTTTTAGCCCAAGAGTCCAGTAGAAAGTTTTTTTCTACTGTAAAATAATTAATTCAACAAAGCCAGCGAAGCATAAAAATTATTAAACAAATGTGCAAACATGCCAGGCATAACAGACTTTGAATAATACCTAGTCAATCCAAGGATAAGGCCAATAGTAAAAATTGCGGCCATAGCCGTAGAAAATCCAATATATTGAGTATGAGAAACAGCAAATATCATTGCCGTTAAAAATATACCGGCAATAGGCCCAAATGTTTTAATAAACGCAGGCTGCATAAAGCCCCTAAAAAATATTTCTTCGACAATTGGAGCAACAAATATAGCCAATACTGAAATTACGCGCATTTTTTCCGGAGAAAAATCCTCATAAGGATTTTCCCTCGCACCTCCGGTGGACGTAGAAAATATTAAGGATACCAAAGATGTAGAAACCACGATTACTAAGGAAATAAAAATACCGTTATAAAAAGACTTTGGCACAGCAGCCAAACTAATCCCAAAAGTTTCAAAGAAAGGCAAATGGTATTTTTGCTTAACAACAAGATAAATCATCGCTACAGTTGCAATAGAAATCAAAAGCTGCATCAGCACTACAAAGTATACAGACTCAGATGTTAAGCCACTGTAATAAAAAATACCAGCAGTAAATATAGATAACGCAATAACGAAAATATACACAAAAGCGACGTCATAAAGCTGCCAGGGGATGTTCAGATTATATCTAAAAGCATTGTTTTGACCTTTGAGAATTTTCTGTGACATATAAAAAACCCCCCAATACAAAACTTAATATATTTAACAAATTCAGGTTAATATATTATTGTATTATTTATAAGGTAAGTAAGCATTAAAGTTTTGAGTAAAGAATGAGAAAAAAGAACTATTTTTTTTATATAGAATTTCTGCTCTGGTTTATAATAATCAGCAGCATCACATTATTTTTAATTAACAACTCTGATAAAATTACCTTCCTAAATAAAGAACACGAAGTAGTTTTCAAAGATGTTGATAGTCTTGCGATAGGCTCCCCGGTAAGATTAATGGGCATAAAAGTCGGGCACGTCAAAAAACTAATAATAGACGAAGATAAAATAAAAGTCAGATTCATAATAACCAAACGCAATTTAAAAATACCTGAAGGCGCACATGTAAGTATAGAATTCACAGGACTGGCAGGCTCAAAATCCTTGGAGATTTTGCCACCTGCCGAACTAAATAAAGCAAAAAACCAATACATAGTATACGAACCAATAAGAGTAAACTCACTCACAAAAATCCAGCTGGAAATAATGGAGTCTATACTCGGATTTTCTAAGAGCATAAAAGATAGTTTTGGCGATAAGTCGCACGAACAGATTATTAAAGAAATTGGCAACATAAATAATGTCACAAAAAATATAGAAACAGGCTTTGGCAAGATAAGGATTAACACAGAAAAACTCAATGATAACTTAGCCTCAAAGTTTTCTAATATAAACGATTTTCTCGACAAAAAAAATGCTAACTTGGACAGCATAAACGCTTTCTTAGAAAAAAATACGTCTCAAATAAAATCAACAGAGATTGTCCAAATGATTACCAATTGGGACAGAGCTTTACACAACAAATTAAAGAAAATTGATTATCCAAAAATCAATAAAGAATTAAAAAAAGTCAATAAACAAACCACAAAAGCCAAAACAATATTAAAAGACCAATGCAAAAATCAAAATTTTTTCCAGCAGATAATCAAAAAACTCAAAGACCTTTCTTTAAGATTATCAAATATAAAAAATTTTCTTAACAGGCAAGATCTAGGCAAAACACAATCAGAAGCGCAAAACTTAAAAGAATTCTCGAAAGAACTCTCAGAATTTGACTAATTGTTTAATTTACTTATGCTGATCTAACAATTCTTGTAGGTTTTTGTTAGGATTATCCGCAAAAGAATTAAACATATCATTTGCCCTGGTAGAGTGCAATGTTGACGTAAACATCGTAGCAGGCACCTGCTCCTCATTTTTAATAGGTGTAGCTGGCATTACTGGCGATGCTATATGCTTTATTCCATCAATATTTTTACACTTTTGCTTAGAGCGTTTATCAGCATATCCGGCTAGTACATTTCGCACAATAGGTGCAAAAACATTTAATGCAACAATTTGACCAAGTATAGTGGCCGCGACACTTGCAGCTTTTATATGAGTACTAATTTTACTTTGTACTTTGGAATCCAATGCTTTTTTACCGGCTTCACTCATATACTGCTTAACTTGCTCAGCATTTATTTTATGGGGCAATATTTTACCTTTCTCTGCCAACTTTTTACCCCACTTCCCAAATTCGTTGGAAAATGTAAGTAAAGCTACAAGATTAATCCCCATCGTGGCCATTTCCTGACAAAAAATATATTTTCTATCATCTTTTGGTAATTTTTTATTATTTAATACACTAAGCCCTTGCCCTAAGCCACTTACGGTAAAAGTCAATGCAGAGGTACGAGTTAAAAATTTGCCGTTATTTTCTATATGAAACCTTGGCGCAGTAATCTTAAAAAATTGTCTAGGCTTTATCATGCTTTCCACCCCTTACACTTGTTTTCGCATTGCTGCTTATTCTCATTGGCTTTATTTTTGTTTTTATTTAGCCGGGGGCATTTATCCAGCATCCAATTAGTTATAGGGTCGATAAATAGCATATCTGCTACAAACACCGAAACAACTGCCATTGCTACGCCTGCTATAGCACCAATAGCTCTTGGGTATTTTTTCTTTGTCAATGATTCTAAAATCTGACTGCTATTTTTCCTTTGAATTTCTTCTATTTTCATACCCAAAGACTCTAGCTCATTCTTTTGAGCCTCGGTTGAACTGTAAGTATTTTTTACAATATCCTTAAAGCATTCAGGTACTTTAAATAATCCTTTTTTTATACCATTTTCGCCAATCCATTCACCTATACTTCTTGCACAGACCCCGCTACCTGTAGTTACTATCATCTTTGCAAACGTTCTGGTTGCTGAATTTTTACGTGTTTCTTTATCAACCATAGGGTTGCCTGCATCTAAAGCTGTTTGCGTAACTAAAGCAGTAGCACCAATATATAACCGTTGCATAGAGGGCTTTGTATCTGCCAATTTAGCAAAGCTCTTTGGCACATGTAAGCCAAAAGCTATCTTCTTAGGTCTGGGTAAGGTGACCAAAATATTCTTCCTCTTTTTTTATTTTAAATTCCCAAGTTTTTTAAATCTAACATATAACATATAAACTAAAACAAACAAGATGTAAAATTTACTATTTTATCTGCAAAATTTACAAAATTTAAAATACTCTACACACTTGCCAATTCTCCCATACCGGAGAACTTATATGCAGTTGTGTTTACAATGCTGCATCCTTGCTCTTCATCATACTCTACTTTGATAACATTATCAATACTTTCTTTAATATCTTCTATGTGAGTAATCAATATAACTTGCTCAAAGCTATGCGACAGCTTATTTAAAAGGTTTACTACATTATTACGACGATTTTCATCCAAAGATCCGAACACCTCATCAAGAATAAGCAAAGATAAAGATCGACCGGTACGCTGTGCAATCATCTTGGATATTGCAAGCCTCAGGCACAAATTAGCAATATCCTCTTCACCACCTGAGATAACAGGCTTTACTTCACCTTCATCATACAGGTTTACCTCATACTTATCATTCAACTCAAGCTCAGAATATCTATCATCAGTAAGCTCTTTTAAAAACTCACTGGCAATATACGACAATTCAGGGCGCGCAAGATTATTAAGCTTCTCCAAAAACTCCCCGTAAAACCTATCGAGCTCAATCAGATAATTATGCTCAGTTTCTTTATTTTTAATAGCCTCAAGCTTTTCTTTATGCTCTTGCTCTTGCTTTAGGCAATTATTCAGATTATTTTGAACATTTTTAACTTCAGCTTCAGATTTTACAATACTATTTTTTGCGTTATAAAAGCCATCTTTAACCTTCAAAAACTTTTCTTCTGCCTGCCTAAAATGATCTGGAGAAAATTCAAGCTTTTTAATGCTTACCTCATTTGCATCAGATAGCTTTTGGGCTTCTTCCATTGACTTTTGCTGATCCGTTAAGTCTTTTTTAACAGGCTCAATCTTTGCAACAGCAGATTTTAAAGAAATCAACTGCTCATATTTTTCTCTTAAAGGTTTAATCTCAGCTCTTAGCTTCTCCATCAAATCCTTATCATAGCCAGAGGGTAAATCATTTAAGGCCATTTGGTCTTTTTCAGCTTCAGACTTATTTAAATCAAGCTCTTTTTTGACTTTTTTATAACGCTCCTGTTCGGCTTTGTACTCGCCTTGTATTTTTATAAAATCGCTATATTGCTTTTCTTTTTGTTTTTTATCATTGGTCAATTCGTCAGTACCGGCAAGATTATTTTTTAAGTGATTTAACCCTTTTGTAAGCGTTTTTATTTCATTATCAATAGCAATTTTATTAATTTCAAAATCAGAAATAACCTTTTTATATTCATCTTTTAAAGGTCTTTCACAAGTTGGGCAAGCACCACCTTCACCCTTATCCTCTATTAATTTTTGCTGCTTATTAATTTTAGCCAATTCTTTTTGCTTTTGGCTAATTAACACTTCTTTTTCACGCATTGTTGCTTGCTGTTTTGCAGCCATATCTTGTATTTTTTTATTTATAAGCTCAATCTCTTTTTTTAGGTCAGGAATCTTCTCCACCTGCTCCTTTTTGGTCTTACCGGAAACAATAACAGCATTAAGCTCATCATTAAGCTTTTTAGATTCCTTTTTCAATCCCTCAAGCTTAGATATCAGCTTTTGTTTAGTTATTTCATGAGCCTGTAACTTTTCTTGTTCTTTTAATTGCTTTTCTATATCTTTATATTTAGGCTCATACTCTTTAAGTTCAGTATATTTTTTATTTTTTTCTTCTAAATCTTTATATTCTAAATTTAATTTTTTCAAATTTTCATTAATATACCTAAGCTTCTGCCCCGTAGCTTCTTGCTCTCTAGTTAACTTATCAAACTCTTCTTTAACTTTTTTAGATTTTTCCCACTCAGGCTCAATTTCAGCTAATTGCTTAGAAACATCAGTAAACTCTTTTTGTACAGCCTCAAGCTGCTTTTTAGAATTATTTAAAGCATCCTGATGCTTTTTTTTCTCCTCTTCAATCACCTGAACATCCTGCAAGCCTTGCTTAAAGCCCTCAATTTCACGCTTAAGGTTATTCTTATCTTCCCTAATTTTCTTTAAAGCATCGCCAACTTTTTCATAGCTCAAAACTTTACTAATAAAATTTCTGCGCTCCTTGGCAGACTTTACATTGCTCAAAAACAACAATTCTTTTTGCCCAGTAAAATAAGTATTAAAAAACTCGTTCTTTGTCATCCCGATTTTTTCAACCAAATACTTGGTCACCTCGGTCTGACTATTAACAATAGGAACATCAGCCTCGCCCAGATACACTTCCGCCTTATCAAGATATCTTTTAACTTTATATATTTCTTTTTCTAACTGAAAAACAACCTCAACAAGAACTTTAGTACGAGCCTTAGCCTTATTCCATTTTATAGAATCCTTAGTGCCACGCGCTGCATCATTACCATAAATTGCCCAGCATATAGCCTCAAGCACAGTGCTTTTGCCAGAACCATTAGCACCGTTAATAATAGTAATTCCATCAGAAAAATCAATATGCGAATTACAGTGCTGCCTAAAGTTTTCCATCTTAAGCGCTATCAATCGCATTTTGCCATACTCCAATCTAAATACTGACGTGCCTTATCTTTAAATATACCTTTTTCCAGAGTCTGAGATAAATCAAACCCTTTTACTTCTTCTTCTAAATACTCTTGAATACTTTTTTGCTTTGATTCTTCTTGATTTTCATCTTGCTGATATTTTAAAGAATCTTTTTTAATTATATTTAACCTAAAATGAACAGCCTTTTTCTTTAGCTCTCGTATCTTTTTATAGTCCAAACTCTTAATAATTATATCATCTACGTTTTTCAAGGTTAATCTAATTATAGACTTGTCAAGCTTAATAATTTTATCAGCCTCGTCAATAATTTTCTGGTTAATCTCCTCAACGTTCATACCTTCAACATCAATCCAAGGTATATCAATAACTTTACGAGTCTTTTTTAACGTGTGAAATTTACATAGCTTCTGGTCTAAATCATACTCTATAAAGCCTTTTTCCTGCTTAGCCTCCTGCCATATATTAGTAGAAGTCCGTTCAATCGCCCCGGAATAATAAATATTATCCGCAAGATCAACAAATTTATGATAGTGCCCAAGTGCAACATAATCCCACTCATCCTTGGCAATGTCGTTTTCCTCAATAAGAGCGGTTTCATTTTTGGTTATTTCAGCACACTTAGGACTGTTAAAAGACCCATGCATCATCAAAATATTATATTTGTAATCCTTATCCGGCTTAATAGAATACTCTTTAAACTTGCTCAAACTATTATAAGGCACGCACATAACATTTAAGCTTAAACTGTCAAGAGCAACGTTCTCTATATCTATATCAACAACTTTAACTCTAGGGATAATAGCCTCTAAAATTTGCAAAACACTTCCAGACTCATAAGACTTAACCCCCTCATGGTTACCAGAAATAATAATAATAGGTATATCACATTGTTCTCTAAATTTTTGCAAAAGCACAACCGTGTGATACATAGTGTTATTAGTAGGTCGCGGACGATGAAAAACATCCCCGGCTATCAAAACAGCAGCAGGATTAAGCTCAATAATCTTATCAAGAGCTTCTTTAAAAACCTTTAAAACATCTTTCTCTCTAAGGTTAAAGCCATTTTTATCAAGTCTGTTATAAGCCCTGTACCCGAGGTGCAAATCTCCAAGATGTACTATTTTCATTGCATTATCCTAATCTCTTGTTTAATCATCATCATTTAATAAGTCATCAATCGTGGCTCTTTTAGGAGAAGGCGAATAGCTCTCCTCAAAGCTAGAACGAGGCGCTTTTTGAGTCAATTTACTCTTAAAATACCCAAATGCTCCTTGCTTACCCCAATTTTTAGAATTTAATTCTGTCTTGCAAAGTGCTTTTCTTACAACATCTTGATCAACGTGATAAATAGCTTCTTTTACGTCATTAGCTTTTATACTTTTATCCAGTCGCCTTAAGTTGTAAGCCATAGCATCCTCAAAACTTCGCTCAGGCACAGAAGGAAACTTATCTATCCCGTCTTGGCTGGTCATAATCGGCGGACGAGGAAACTTAACAAAAATATACTGGTTAAAATGCGGATGGCGAATAAGCAGCTTACCCTTTTCAAGGGTTGTTAGCTCAGCTTTAATGCTAGAAGGCATTACACTATACCCTTGAGTAGAAAGCTCATCCATATCCATACGCCCAAAAACACTGGTCCCGCAGTTGCCAACAATTCTTTTGTTAACCTGAGACTTAAATTGCTGCGCAGAAAACAATACCAATCCAAGGTACCTTCCCCTTTCGGATATTTCAAGCAAAGTTTGCTTTAAGTACGAATTACCACCGTCATTAGATGCATATTTATTAAGCTCATCCACAAACACAACTACTTTTTTAACCCCAAGAGCTTTTTTCTCTAATAGTTCTCGAAGCTTTTCTACCGCTCTGGTAAAAACCAAATCCTGCCCCAAAGGACTAACACCCGCAACATCTATAACATAGATTGTTCTATCTTTAAACTCACCCCATGGCAAATCACTGCTATCAGAGTCATTGCCAACCAAACCCTCACACCGGTATGTAATATTCGTCAATCTATTATGAACTTTTCTAATAGTAGGTATAGCATGCCCTCTCCAGCTAGACTTGCCTTCACCCTCTTCAGTATCATTTAAAACCCGTTGGAACCACTCGTTAAGGTCATTAAAATTCTGTATTTTCTTATGCAATAAATAATGAGAATCAAGCTTGTCCTGATTAATAATTTTTTCTTTCATAAACTGCAAAAAACCATCCGCCTTTGCATCAACATCATCTTTATTCATCAAAACATTTACATAATCAAAAATATCAGTTAAATTCCAGCTCAAAGGCTTAACATTATGACTAATTTCTTCATTTGTCCTTAAAGTATTCAAATTAATTTTATCAGCCTTGTAAGGCGCATAGTATTCAACATTTTCAAAAGGTTCAGGCTTTAGCTTGAGCTTTCTATACATTTCCAATTCTTCATCGGATAACTCAACAGCCGGATGATCCAAAAACAATAAATCAGGCCCTTTTACGTTGAACAAAACAGCAGCCACGCCCTCATCTTCTTTTTCATCTTTATGATGTTGAAAAATACCGGTTAACAAAAACTGTACAATACTGGTCTTAGTAGCCAAGCCAGATACACCCGTAACATTAAGATGAGCAGCCTCAGGCCCCAATAAAAATCTGGAGTCAAGATACACAGGAGAATAATTGTCTCCGTTAGTATAAAGCCCCACTGGTATACCCGTTTTATCGGCGTAGCTATCCATTCTCAAGGATTCTTTAATATCAGCATCATCAGCCAAATAAATACTACCAATCGAAACCGGTTGTATAGGCTCTTCAGGTATCATCTTTAATGTTGAAGCAGTATAATATCTAATCTCAGGGCGTTCAGTCTGCGCGTTGTGGCTATATTGAGGATTCCCCTCAGAACTTATAAAATCATGTATCGGCGCAGCTAAATCAGTATAACTAATGCCTTCTGTCACAATGCCATATACAATACGATCAACTTTATTTCCTTTTTTATTAAGAACCTGCCTGTCTGCAACAACTTTAACAATCGTCCCTATACCCACAGGCGAATCTAAGTTTGTCCAAAAGCTAAAAGACTGAGCCGTATTAGGATTTTTCTCAGTAGCAATTACCCTTCCTACAGCTATATCATATATAGATTCCAGTTCATCTTCAATTGATTCTAAACTTTGCTGCATATATTACCTCACTTTTATACAAAAGCCAGACTTTCAAGCACAGTCCAGCTTGGAGCTTTACATTTTAAATAATCTTCACAATATTTAATAGGATAAATCATCCTGTCCCAACGAGATTCAGGAAACGCAATAGGATTAGACTCCAGCAAAATCCAGCTGCTAATCTCGTCAACTTTTGATAGTAAATCTTCCCTATCGGGTATTTCAATACGTATAATACCAAAGTCCATCTTGCCGTAGTTTTTATCAGAATGCAGTCTTAAATACCAGCTAAAAACCTTTTCAGGTGTATTTTTAAATCTTCTTTTAGGTCTAAATACACAAGAGCGCTCACCTTTTTTTATATTATAAATTTTACACAGCTTCTCATAATCAAAATACTGCACATTATGAGATTTAATAACACCAACCACGTTAGCTGTTTTCATCAAATCACTGCTAATATTCGTTAGCCCACCATCAACATATAACCAATCATCAGAGTTTTTAAACTCAACCGCCCATTCATTAGCCATAGTAGACTCCATATGCCTTCTGTTTTCCTGAATCGCACTATGTGCTTTTTTCTCAAACTCTTCCGGCATCAGTGGATAATCAGACTCCCCTTTGGCTTTCACACCTATATTTACCGGCTTTATATTATAATTATTAAAATCTTTAACGTCAAAATAAAAATCAGGCTCGTCCCCGTTGAATTTAAACGGCAAAAAAATATTTTCTTCGGCTCTTTCCAAACCGATAGAATACATTTTTTTATCTGTACGCTTCATTATCACCGCAGACATATAGCCATAAGTAAAAGGAATAAAGTTATAGTACGTTAAAATACGCTTTTTCTCTATCCCGTCCAGAAAGTAATTAAATTTTGACTGACTTGTATTTACTTCAATCTTTTTAGTGCAAAAATCACCGTTATTTTCAACTATTTGAGCTTCCGCATACTCAGTATCATGAGGTTGATATTTTGCAAAATCAAAATCTTCATTAGGATTCGAGCGATTAACCCGAATATTTTTTCCCTCTTGCCTTTGCTCCTTTATATATTGCGAAAAGTTTTTTAATAACATTTATTCAACCTCTTACCCCTTAAGCTTACTCAAAAAAACTTTTCAGATTATTCTATTGAGTTAAATTTCGTAAAATAAATTGGTCTCTGAAAAAAGTAAGCTGAAACTTAATTGATGAGCATAATAAATATTTAACTATGAATTGAAAGGTGAGTCAAACTTCAAAATAAATAACCTTACTGACAATTTTTTATTATTTTTGTTTTAAACCCAAGTTGCCACCTGACTAATTTTTTTCTATTTACTACTTAAGCTCGTTTAATTCTAATATGGCTTTGTCATAATCAGGATTTATTTCTAGAGCCTTCCTAAAGTTCTTTCTTGCTGTTGAATAATTTTCGTTCAACTTGTGGATTAACCCAAGCAAATAAAAATAAACAGGGTTTTCATCATCTATATATTGAATAGGCTCCAGGTATGTTTTAGCTAAATAATAATTCTTTTTTTGAATCTCTATCTTAGCTAAATAGGTCCAAATATCTATACTTAATGGGTTAACAGAAAGCGCTGTTTTAAAATATTCTATAGCTTCATCATAATTTTTAGCAATATAATGGAACAACGCTATGTTATAATTTGCATCAAAACTTCTTGGATCTTTTCTTAAGATACTCAAGTAATATTTATAAGATAAATCTTTTTGATTCTGAAGCTTAAGTATATAAGCTAATTTTTCTGCTGAGCCTGATTGTTCAGTATCATACTTATAAGCCTTAACATAATAATTATAAGCTTTTTTAAGATTTGGGCTGTTTGCGTTAAGCACTTCATCGCCTAAACCCATCAACGCATCAATATTTTTATCGTCATACATTACAGCTTTGTTATAGGATTTTATAGCGTTTGCAGAATCCCCAAGCTCTGAGTAGGACTTTCCGAGCAACTGATAGAATTCACTGTTTTTCCCATTAGATATTTCAATCTTTTTTAAAATTATCAAAGCATTAGAGTATTCTTTTTTATTCATATAAAACTTTGCAAGATAAATTTGGCTTTTATTTCTGTCTTTCTTATGCAGTTCAAATCCATTTTTATAATATTTGTCATTAATCAATTGCTTTATATTATTATCATAGATTTTTATTGTCGCTAGCTTGCCTAAAAGCTCATCTGCCTCACTATAATCTTTATTCTCTATGTATAAATCAGCTTCCTCTAACCAGTACATGACATTATTATTATTTAATTTTTTGGCATACTTTATATTTGCCTCAGCTTCTTCATATTTATATAGTTTTCTAAGTGCTTTTGCTAATAGATAATAATAAAAATCATTTGTCTTAAGTTTAACTTTATTATTAATCAAAAGATTATAGCTTTCTTCTGGCTTATTTTGATAATCCAACAAGCTTATTGCTTCAGATAAAACACCCTCACTATCATGGTTAGGAGTTTCTTTAGGAAACAATGTAAATTTCAAGTTCGCACTTTGGTAAAGCCAAACTTCTCTTTCACTGATTCCATCCAAGCATTTTAATGCAATATTAAAAAATCCTAAAGATGCAGCTTTTGATGCCAATTTAAACTTTGAATAATCATCATAATAATCTATTTCATCTGCTACTGCATTAAATTTATTCCTTGATGCCTCTATTTTACCAGACACAAAATCTACAAAGGCTTGGTTGATAACTTCATCCCTAGATTTATCTTTTGTTTTGATATTTAGAATTTGAGAATTAAAATCAGCCGGCGCTTCTTTATCAAGTTTTATTACTTTAATTGGAGTAGAGTTAGAATTCTCCATTTCAGAGAGATTAAAAGTTTTAACCTGTTGATGTTGATTAGGATTAGCCACATCAATGTCCATAACTTGATCACTTGTTTTAGAATAGTCTAAAATCTCTATGTTTATGTTGTTTATAAATCTTAAAATTTTTAATAAAGTATCTGTTTTATCATTTAACTTATTAAAAGAACTTTCTGCTAAAGCTATATGGGTAGGGTTAAAGTTTTGATCAGGAAAAGACGGATCCAAGTTAATCCACTCTCCAATGTAAGCACTTACCCACATATGATAACCAAAAGCTTTTTCCGGCTTTTCAGTATAAACCAAGCCAATTACAATTTTGCACGGAATACCTGCAGCCCTTAATAAAGAAGCTAAAAGCAATGAATGCTCTGTGCAGTCACCTTCTCTTTGTTGCATAACTTGTGAGGCGTTTGCAAATGCGACTTTTAAATTTTTTCTAGTGATATTGTCATAAGTCCATTTTTCCATAGCCTTAGCCAAATCATAAGCCTTAGAATGATTGTTTGAAATATTTAAAGCTTGTTTTTTTATTGCTTTATCATCAGAATTTATATAAATACCCGGCAATAAATATTTTTGATAACCGGAATTATTTAGTGGATAATCATATTCTTTTTTAGGGCGCGTTTGCGATTTTATTTTTAGATAAACCGCATTATTTTGAACTTGTAAAATCCTCTGCCTGTTATCTGACACAAACAACTCATTAGTTGGCGTATCTTTAAATTTAATCTTATAACTAGCATTATCTAAAAGCCAAGGTTTAGGGAATGTTTGATCGATTGGTATCAAATTTTTAATAAAAATATCAGCCTGAGCATTTGGCTTTGAAATCTCATCTTTTGTTGTTGCTACTTGTTCTATACCAAAAACCGAAGATACTTCTTTTATCAGTTTGCCATCTTTATCACGCCATTCAAAATCTTCTATATTAGGCAACATATCAAACGTTAATTTGTATTTATTAAAAAACTTCTCTTGCGAAAACTCTCGCAATCTTTCTTCACCGTGTCTCTGCGCGGTTATTGTAACAATCCTGCCTTCTGACGGCTCTATAGTTGAATATTCAAACTTATCATTTGTAGTGTTTTTATACAAATTTTGTATTGCGTACGGAAACAGTATAGTTTTGTCTATTTTTATTGATGATTGCTTTTCTAAGCCATTTATTTTTGTTGTTAAAATTAATAAGTCAGCAGATTTAAATCGGCCTTCTACTGTTTTAGACTCACCAAGCGATTCCTCTTTTAAAGAAAAAGATAAAGGGTTTCCTTCATTATCTTCCACAAACTGTATTTGCTGGGTTATTTTAACATTTACATCAAATCTTTTAAATTCTTGTTGTGTATATTTATCTGTAATAATAAGGCTTACATTTTCTTTTTTTGTTATTGTTTGTTTTATATGACTATGACCTAATTTGTTATTTTCAAGCTTATTTATAAAATATCTTTCAAATATTTTATTTTGACCTGTTTTACTCTCTTCTAAAGCATAGGCGCCAGGAAAATTTATTAGATAATTAAAAAATAATGCAAACAGCAATATAAATTTTAGTTTTTTGCTTCTATTCATTTATTCAAATTATCCCTCAATCTCATTTTAAATTTGTTCATTTAAATAACTGGATTAAAATTTTAAAAATTAGTTTCTGTCAGCTTCATAATATCCATAAAATATTTTTAGAAGCTCCTGCTCTATTTCTGATATATCTTCATTTTCTTTATTTAATATTTTATAAATATCGTTAAAAGTATAATCTGCCAAAAATTCTTCAGTGCCCTTCGGAAGTTCCTCATCTTGAGTTAATAAGAGTATTTTGATTATTTTGTCTAAGCTAACTTTAAAAAAGTTATCAACAACAACCGGATCAAAATGTTTACTTTTATCTGACAATAAAATATTTAAAGCATCTAGCAATGGCATACGAGCCCTGTAGTGACGTTTAGAAGTGATAGCATCAAACACATCAGAAACGGCAAGGATTCTACCACCAAGCGGTATATCTTCTCCTTTTAAACCTCTATAATAACCGGTGCCATCATATTTTTCATGGTGACTAGAAGCTATTTCAGGTACGTGCTTAAACTTTTCTTCAAAGTACATATTTTGAAGAATTTCATTTGTTAATGAAACATGCTCTTGAATGTGCTTATACTCCTCATCGGTCAACTTACCGCGCTTACATAAGACACTGTCCTTTATGCCGATTTTGCCAAAATCATGAAGCATTGCAGAATATTCTATAACTTCTATACTATTAAGATCCATGTTCATTTCTATTGCGATTGCAATGCTATAGCCTGCAACACGCTTAGAGTGACCTGCTGTAATTTTGTCTCGAGCATCAATAACCGCTGCAAGTGTATTCATAAAGCTTAAGAAAGAACGCTTTTGCTCTTCGTACATTAAAAATTGCTTCTTAAATAAACGAGCATTTTCTAAAGCAATACCTGCACTAGATCCAATTGCAATTAGCAAATCTTCGTCACTGTCGGTAAATTGAGCATTTTCACCAAGCTTATTTAATACCTGAAATACACCAACTATCTCATGATTTAGGTTTCTCATAGGCATGCACAATATAGATTTAGTAGTGTAGCCTGTTTTTTTATCAATTTCTTTATTGAACCTTGGGTCGTTATAAGTGTCTTTTATATTGATAATTTCACCAGATGTTGCCACATGGCCGGCTAAGCCCATATTTGCAGGGAATCTGATTTCCTGGCTACCCATTCCTAGTGCTACTTTTGACCATAGCTCGTTAGTTTCTTTATCTAATAAAAATACAGTACATCTATCAGAATTTAACGCTCGTTTGGTTTCACCGGCAATAATTTCTAAAAGCTTATCAATATCAGTTTCCGCAGCAATAGAACGACCGATTCTCAACAGCGATAACAATGCATCTTTTGATGAATTATCATACATTGTAATGTCATCAATTAAAGACAATGTTTCCAGTATTGAATTACCATCTTTGAATAATACTTCTTTCTGAGCGGTCTTGTTTATAATATTTGCCCACTCATCTTCATCAATCTCAAATAGAAAGTCTTCAATTTTGTTAGTTAAAACTGGTAAATTATTAAATTTTGCGATTCTTAAAGCTTCCAACAAGCTGGATAGAGCCATTGGAATATCACGACTTTCTTTATAAATGATGCTTAACTCATAATAAGTACGTGCCATTTCCGAATGACTGAAAGCTTCTTTAAATAATTGTGCCGCTATGTGAAGATTTTCTATGGCTACTTTATTTTTTTTCATCTTTTGATAGGCAAGAGCATTAATTCTTTTAATATGACCTTGACCACAAGAAGAATTATATTTTAAAAATATTGGTTGAATTTTGTTGTTTAAAAATTCAACAGCTTCATTGGGATCAGCTGTACTTATTTTTATTAAAGCCAATGTACAGTTAGAAAATCCGTAGACTAATTCTGCACTAACCTGCTCAGCCAAATCAATAGATTGCTTACAATACTCGGTTGCTTGCTGATAATTATCTTGAGCTAAGTGTATCTTTGCAATCTCATCCAAAATTCTTGCTGCACTGAGATAATCACCATAATTAAACGTTATATCCTGAGCTCGAGTTAAATGGATAAAAGCACTATCATAATTTTCAATACTAGATAAGTATCTGCCAATTAATAATTCTGTTATAGCTAATTCTCTTTCAGCTCCAATATTTTGCTTAATTTTTAGCGATTTATTTAAATTTTTTAAGGCAATTTGGTTGTTGTTTACCCTCAAATAAAAAATTGACAGGCTGTCTAATATCTTGGCATATTCTAAACAGCTTTCTCCTATAAGTTTTTGAGCATTTTTATAATTTCTTAAAGCTTCACTGTAGCGTTTCTCAAAATAATAAATGATACCGTAATAATGCAGTATTTTCGCTTCAATTTCACTATCCAAGTTCTGATTTTTGACCAAATACTTGGCATCATTCAATAAGGTCAATGATCTTATAAGTCTATCATTACAATTTTGATAATATATTATGGCTAACTCAGCCAAGCACGAAGCAATTTGCTCATAATCTTTCTTTTGCAAAAATAATTTTTGAGCATCTTCCAAGCAAACGATAGCCTTATCAAAGTTCTTTCTGAACGCTTCTATAAGACCTAATTCTTTTAATGCAGCTGCTTTTAAATTTACATCCTCTTCTTCAGCAATTAATTGCTCTATTTTCAAGGTTTTTGCGCTGCTATTCTCTATATCAATTTTAATATTATTATTACTTTTATCCATTATAAGTTTAATTATACATTATGATCCAATTTTAGGGAATTACTTTTTTACTACAATTAATGATTACAAAAAAATAAAGAATTAATAAGGTATAAATCAATGACTTTTTCTAAATTCTTTATTTTTAACAATAAGTAAAAAAAAAACCACTTGGTTTCAAGTGGTTTATATACTCTGCAATCTAATGTTCTCTTCTTCCTTTGTTTTTATTCAAAATTTATTTTTATATTGATTAACAAATTTATTACTATCGGGAGTTTTAAAGTGTTTGCATTACACTTTTTGAACATTTACTATTAAAATCCAAAAAAAGTGTTGTGTCAACACTAAATTTTACACAATTTTAAAACCTCAAATCTATTAATTTAAAAGAGATTATAAGCTTTCATTAAGTTTGTTTTAACTTTCATGTTATACTTTTTTATATTATAATATCTCTAAAATTCTTTTCAGTTTATTAAAAAATAAGTTTTTGCTGATAAAGAATTTAACTAATGAACAGTATAATTATCATACGTAAGAGGTAAAAAGTTTATATGTGCAACTTGACCATTGCGATTCCAAACAAAGGGCGCCTTTCAGAAGATATATTTGACTTGCTGCAAAGGGCAGGGTTATCTATAAAAAAGCAAAACACAAGAAGCTTGTATGCAAAGACCCATGACGGGCTATATAAAATAATTTTTGTCAGAACTCAAGACATACCTAACTTTGTAAATGACGGGGTTACCGATCTGGGTATAACAGGTTATGACGTAGTAAAAGAATGCGAAGCTGAAGTAGAAAACATAATGCCACTAAATTTTGGGTATTGCAAAATGATAGTTGCAGCTAAAGAATCTTCTAATATCCAATCTATTGATGATGTTAAAGACGGAAGCAAAATAGCAACAAGCTTTCCAAATATTACTAAAAATTATTTTGAAAGCAAAAACAAAAATGTTCATATAATAGAAGTATCAGGAGCCACAGAAGTTACACCTGAGCTGGGACTAGCCGACCTAATTGTTGATATTACATCAACAGGATCCACTTTAAAGGTTAACAAGCTTAAAATTCTTGATCAAATACTTGAGTCAACGGCTACTATAATCGGAAGACCAGGTATACTAGACGAACAAAAAGATAAAATTAACACCTTCATCAGAGCTGTAAAGTCTGCAATAGCTGCGGAGGAGAAAAAATATCTAATGGCTAACATTCCAAAAATCTCATTAGATCAGGTAAAAAACTTTTTACCGGGGATTACATCTCCTACGATAACAACTTTGCTGGATAATCCTGATACAGTTGCAATTCATGTAGTAATAGACAAGAAAAAAATCTACGAAAGTGTAGATAAACTTAAGCAGCTTGGAGCAACAGGCATACTAATTATGTCCGTAGACCAGATGATTCCATAAAGGAGGCTAGTAATGTGCGAAATTCCAAGAGATAATGCATCTAATAAAGAAATAACTAAAATATTAAAAGCTTCAAAAAATATTGCCATAGTAGGTATTTCTGCTGATGAAACTAAGGACAGCAACAGCGTTGCAAAATATTTAAAAAATAACGGCTATAAAATATTTCCGGTTAACCCCAAGTATAACGAAGTCATTGGGGAAAAATGCTATAAAAATCCAGCATCAATCCCTGAAGCTATTGATATAGTTGTTATATTCAGAAAACCTGAAGCTATTCCCGCTATAGTAGATGAAGCTATAAATATTAAAGCTAAAACCGTATGGATGCAACTAGGGCTTGCAAACAACAACTCAGCTGATAAAGCAAGACAGGCTGGTTTATCAGTTGTCATGTGTAAATGCATAAAAGTAGAGCACGCATACTTAGTTTAAATCACAGCCACGCGTCCCTTTTTTCTCATAATATTTTTGATGATATTCTTCAGCTTTCCAAAACTTTGAGGCTGGAATTATTTCAGTTACTATAGGATCATCAAATCTGCCTGACTCGTTCTGCTTTTTCCTCGACTCTTTAGCCAATCTTTCTTGGTTGCTATTATGATAAAAAATTGCTGAGCGATATTGACTGCCAATGTCAAAGCCTTGTCTGTTAAGAGTGGTGGGATCATGAATATCCCAAAACGTATTTAAAAGTTCCTCGTATGATATAAAACAAGGATCATAAACTACTTCTATTGCTTCTACATGCTGTGTGGAACTCGTACAAACCTCCTCATAAGTCGGATTGTCTTTTTTTCCACCCGTATAGCCTACTTGTGTAGAAAGAACTCCCATTAATTTTCTAAATGCAGACTCTACGCCCCAAAAGCATCCTGCTGCAAATGTTGCTTTTTCCATAGTGATTATCCTCAAATTTAATTAGCATAGCATTAATATATATTATTATAAGTTAACTAGCGCAGAAGTAAAAAAAATTTATTTGACACTCGCAAAAAGTTACATAACAGTTTGCAAAAAATCATTTTGGGGTTAGCATAGATCATGTAATATAGTCGTGGATGGGGATTACTAAATGAATATAAAAGTCGAAAAACCAACTCAAGAAGAATTAGAGAAGTTAAACGTAACCAACTGGGAAACCTGGATTTGTGGAGAATCAAAATTTAACTGGGAATATACAGAAGAAGAAATTTGCTACTTTTTAGAAGGTAAAGCTATTATAGAAACCGGCAAAGAAAAAATAACTGTAGAAAAAGGTGACCTGGTAGTATTTCCCAAAGATCTAAAGTGTGAGTGGACTATACTGGAACCGGTTAGAAAATTCTATAAGTTTAATTAAACTTAATAGAAGAGTTTTTAGCGTAATAAAATATATTAAAGCTTATTACAAAACTTAATTATAAGCTGTATCAGTATGTGTATAGTAAACAAAATAGAGCTTATAATTAAGTTATTGCATATTTATATTCATTATCTTATTTAAATAAAAGACATTAAATTTTGAGGAAATTTCCTTGGCCAGAATTTTTTTTAAAATATATGGAACCAGATATTACAGACACATCAGGTGAAATAAGGTATAAGCCTACGGTTAAAGTTATAAAAAATTATATATAAAATAAATTATGGATTTGCTACTAGATTAAATCTATCAATCTACACTACTCCTCATTTATCTCAAATACCAATAGTTTATCAAGCAATACGATTTGTATTGCTTTTTTTATTTATTAATTTTTATTAATATCTTTTTTGACATTTATATAATAGATTACAGTACGATATAATATATTTTATTTATATTGCAATTATAAACATTCAGAAAATCCATAAAAAACTATAACATTGCACACAAAATTATTGGGTTCTATTTGTTTTTATTAATATATATTCAAGTATATGGTATATCAAGGATAAGAGACAAAATATTAAAGGTATAAAGTATATTAAATTAAAGATAAATTACTTTTATTAGATTTTTAATCGTATTATAACTTTTAAAATTAATTAGTCTCTAAATAGCAAAGCAAGTGCAAGCTTTTAGTTGGTTATGTAATAACTCTTATTTAGCTCTAAAATGATTTTCAGACTATTAAATATAAATTAAATTAATATCTGAAAAATCCAGCCTAAAATTTAACTAATTAAATGAGTAGTCCAAATCTCAGGTATATTAAAAGATATAAACTGATATACGAAAAGATCAGTATAATAATATAAATAATAGACTATATCCGATAAATAAAATTGTGTTACCTCATGCGAATGCAGTGCATAGTACTGCATTTTTTTTTGTGACAACTGCTAAAGACAAAACTTAATCAGCCTCGTAGCCTTGTTTACCTCTAAGTTTTGTAACACCACGCTTGCTGGTTTGAATGAAATTAAGCAAATGCTCAATATGTTCATTTGTTGGGATTTCATCCTTAATTTTTTCAATTGCGCTCTGTGTATTATAGTCAGAAAACCATAATAAATTAAATGCTTTCTTTAGGTTGGTTCTCTGCTCAAGTGAAAGCCCACATCTTTTTAGGCCTACTGTATTAATACCAATAATTCCTGCAGGTCGCCCATCGGTTTTAGCAAACGGAGGTATATCCTGTCTTGTACCGGAAAAACCACCCATTATTACCATTTTTCCAACTTTTACAAACTGATGAATAACAACAGTACCACCAATAAAAACATGATCCTCTAATGTTACATGCCCTGCAACAGAAACAAGATTTGCCAAACTGACATGATCACCTAACAAGCAGTTATGCGCTACATGCGAGCCTATCATTAAAATACAATTGTTGCCAATTATAGTTGACGTATTCTCACCAGTACCTCTATTTACGGTTGCATGCTCTCTTATTTGACAATTTTCGCCAATAATAACATTACTACTTTCGCCCTTGTATCTATAATCTTGAGGAGGAGTCCCGACAATAGCACCATTTGCGATCATGGTGTTTTTTCCAATTTCTGAATGCTCTACATACGCATTTGGATAAATTTGCACCCCATCAGCCAGCTTTACGTTAGGTCCGATTACAGCATAGGGTCCTATTGTAACCCCATCTCCTATTTGTGCTGACGGATCAATTATTGCACTTGGATGAATATTAGCCATTTTAGTTGTCCTTCAAGTTAGTTAACGCTTATTTGTTTACTGTATATCTTGTACGGAAAACATTAAATCAGCTTCTGTCACCAATTCTCCATCTACAGAAGCACGGCATTTTGCCTTACATACAGGACCTTTTAACCTTAACACTTCAGCGTATAATTCAAGCTTATCACCAGGCCTAACAATTCTTTTAAACCTAACGCCATCAATACCGGCGAATAACACTAACTTATCTTTATACTGCGGTAGTGTCATAATAATCCCACTGCTAATTTGAGCCAGAGCTTCTATCATTAATACCCCCGGCATAATGGGATTATTAGGAAAATGCCCTTGGAAAAACTCTTCATTAATAGTTACATTTTTATAACCTTTAACATACTTACCGGGTACACATTCTGTAATTCTATCAACTAGCAAAAACGGATATCTATGCGGAATTAAATTCATTATGTCCATAACATCCATTTGTAAGGATTCTTGTGTTTCTGTCTCAGCCATTCGTCGTTACCTCATCTCTTCCATCAGTTTTTTAGCCGACTCCACATGCAGGGTATGCCCGGCAAGCATACCTATAATATTAGCTTTGAGATTAAGAGGATTAATACCTGTTAAGTACAAATCACCTATCAAATCTAATATTTTATGTTTTATAGGTTCCAAATCAGAGCGCAGTTCTGTGGTGTAACCACCATCATCAGTTAAACCTATTGTATTTTCTTTTGTAACACCAAGAGAAAAGCCTGCTTGCTGGAACTTCTCTAAGTCTCTTAAGTATCCAAAAGTTCTTGCATTAACTATTTCTTCACTAGGTCTTGAGTGATCCCAGCTATACCATTTATTCAGATAATCCTTATGGTCAAAATTTACACAATAAATAATTTTAAAGCTATCTGCCGGCAAAATTGCAACACTAGAATTACCGGATTGAACATAAATAGGCTTCTCTAAATCTATCATATCTGTTGATACTGGGCTAGTTAACCCGGCTTTTTTAAACTCTTCCAGCCATACCTTAGAACTACCATCAAATATAGGCAGCTCATTAGATGAAGTATAAACATTAATACCTTGTATTCCGGCAAATGCACAAGCTGCCATAAAATGCTCAACAAGTTTAATGTGTTGAGTTGCATTGCCCAAAACAACACAATGCTGAGTAGATATAATATTTTGAGGTTTTGCTTCTATTTCTGTATCAGAATTAGCTGGAAAAAAATAAATACCTTTTTTCTCTGACGGGGTAATCTTAACAACAGATTCCTTGCCGTCCATAAGGCTGGTTCCTTTTAATTCGATTTCTTTACTCAATGTTATCATTGACTAAACCTCGATATTTTCAATATTTAAACTTTCTTTTATAGAATCAAAGTCTTTTTTAAACGTTTTGACTTCTTTTAATAGAACATCAAGTTCTTTAACATTTTTTATTTGTTTAACAAATTCTTTTCTTGGTATTGCAGGAGTTCCCATTACTATGCTTTTATTAGGCAATGTTTTTGTAACGCCAGACTTTGCCATAATAATGCTGTCACTACCAATTTCCAGATGATCTACAATACCGGCTTGTCCCGCTAAAACCACTCTGTCCCCTAGCTTAACACTACCTGACACTCCGGCTTGAGAAATTATTAAACAATTTTCTCCAATAATACAGTTATGACCAATTTGAACTAAGTTATCTATTTTGGTCCCCTTACCGATAAATGTATTCTCAATAGTACCTCTATCTATAGCACTATTTGCACCTATTTCTACATCATCAGATATCGTTACTGCACCTAAAGAAGGCACTTTATATATTTTTTGCTGCTTAGTTTCATCATTTATTTGACCACTCTGCTTTGCAGCTTCTACATTACTCGGGGTCTCAGTAACAAAGCTATAACCGTCAGCGCCTATACTTGCACCATTATGTATTATAACATTATTACCTATTTCTATGCAGTCTCCCACATAAACTCCGGGGTACAACAAGCAATTTTTTCCTATTTCTGAAAATTTTCCAACATACACATTCGCCAATATTTTTGTGTTGTCACCTATTACTGCACCGCGACCAATAACAACATTAGGTCCTATTGATACATCTTTTCCAAGTTTTGAATCCGGGTGTATTATTGCTGAGGGATGAACACCTGAATGAGCATCTGGTGGAATATAGAAAAGATGAAGAATTTTCATCATAGCCAGCTTAGGGCGCTCAACTTCTATTGTTGTCAGGTTTTCAATAGATACACCTAATGGCACAAGAGCAACTTTCGCCTTTGTATGAGGAAGGGTTTCTATAAATTTCTCCTCAAACGCAAGAGCTAATGTATTTTCATCTGCGTCACCGGGGGAGGCTATTCTATTAATTTTGACACTTTCACCAACTTTATTTAGTATGCCGCCAACAATATTGTTTATTTCTTCTACTGTGTAAGATTTAGAATTTTCATACAGTTCTTTTTTCATAGTTTTCCCTTATCAACAATAATTTCATAATAATTTTATGATTAAAATACTTTTGTGGCAAGTAGGCAGACAAATTTTAAATAAAAATATAAATAACAAGAAAAAGCAGGTAATAACCTACTCTTTGCTTATCGATTAAATATCTTATCAAACTAGAATTACCTTATGCAATTACCTTTGTGGAGGTTGCTGCATCTGATTAGCTATTTGTTGATTAGCTCCCTGCATTCCTAAAAACATTTTTTCCATAGCCTTCATTTGCTTCATTGCAATGCTTCTGGCAACAACTAAAGCACCAACCACGCCAACTGCACCACCAACTATTGCACCACCACCGATTCTGCCTGCATTTCTAATAGCTTCTCCATATTTGTTCTCTAGTTTTGAACAATATCCCAATATACCACCAGCAACAACACCGGTTCCTGCTATAAGCATTGGTATTATTGAGGGCTTTGGCATTTTCATAGCGGTTTGTGGCACTGGCATCTCACCACCTTGTTGCATTGCCTGAGCAGCAAGAATCATATCCTGCATATCTTGAGGACTTAATTGTGGTGTTTGTTGATATTGCTGTTGATTATAGCCCCCAGCTGATTGTGCTTGCTGTGGCATTGACGGCAATAGTGGTTGAGGCGTATTAATGCTCATTAGTTTACTCCCTTATATATTTACCCTATTTTTTTTCATTTTTATATTCTAGATAGTTTAATACTGTAAAGCATTATCCTAAATTTTATTTATTGAATAGTATAACAAATGATTTCATAAATATAAAACAGAAACATAAAAAAAATTGCTAATTAATAAACTAAAATTTTAAGAAAGCTCTATATAAAAGAAGTCTTAATAGAAAACTCAGAATTTGTCAAATCAGCCCCAAAATTGTAATAAATGTTTAAATAAAAAATACTGGTTTTTTAAACGATTTTCTTTTATATTTGTGATGGGTTGTTATATTCTGGAATTATAGAGAATTGGGAAGGCTATGCATAATCTTAAATTATTAAGTTGTATCATTATATTAGGAGTTATTTGTTCAGCGTTAAACCCTGCTTATGCTCTGGGATTAAAGCTGGGTAAAAGCAAAAAGTCTAATACAAATACAAATCAAGTTGCAGCTAAAAAAAATGCAGTAACTGTTGATCTTAAAAGTGACAAGCTGGAATATTTTCAAGATAAAAATTTATTTGTGGCTTCCGGCAATGCCAGGATTTACTTAAAGGATAAAGACACTAGTCTGAAGGCAGGTAAAATCACATATAATCAAGAAAAAAATGTATTAATTGCGGAAGATAAAGTAAAAATTATAAAAAATGGCAATATTATTCATGGCAATTATGCAAAAGTAGATTTAAATAAAGAGTCAGCACTCATTGATCACCCGAATACAGTTATCTTAAAAGTAAAAATAAGCGCAGAAAAAGCAGATATCTACCCCAAAAAATTGGAGCTTAGTAACGGTAAAATCTTGGTAAATAACGAAGATTTAAAGTTAACTTTATCTTCTAATATATATATACCTGAGCCATTAACAAATTTGGGTACGGAAAAAGGTTTGAGCAAAAGTGAAAATCAAGAGGTACCCAGCTATAAAATTAGCGCAAAAGAAGTAAATATAACCTGCTACGCTAATAAAAATGAAATATCCTTAAAAAGAACAAAATTTAAATTTGGAAAATTTAATATAGCAACCGTTCCATCTTTAAAGCTCTCAACAGACAGAGATTTTAACAGAATAGAAACAATGCTGCCGGTTGTTGGTCGCACTAGAGAGCTAGGTGGTTATATTGGCCCAAGTTATGTATTTAGCACACCTTTTGATTCTACACTTAAAGTGGCTCCGTTATTAGGATTTGCAGGGGATGATGCCATTGGTTTCGGTGGTTATGCAAGATTTATGAACTCCGGCAATCAAACAGAAGTTGCATACACAACATCTGGAGACAATTTAGTTGTTGAAGGTGAGCAAGACCTTTGGGGCAAGAATACTAAAATACTTTATGGCTCGAATGCCTATATTGATAATGGATTTTTTGGAAGAAAAAAACCAAAGTATATTGCAGAGATAGTTGACGATAGACTCTTAGCTTCAGCTGTAAACTTTAATTTATTTTTAAGATCTAGCGCAGGTTATGCCCAAGATTACGACAGAAGCTTTGGAACTGCCAGATTTCAGATGCAATCTACTTTGATAAACGATAAACCTATTTTTAGAATAAAAGATGACCTTTTAGAATTTAGATTAGTAACCCAAGGACAAATCGCGGCATACGGTAATGGGGACACTTTTGGACTCGTTAGAGTCGGTCCCAACTTTAGAAGCAATTTGGCTGAAAGATTAAGACTATCCACTACTTATTTTCAGGCAGCAACTTACGGCGATTCTCCCTTCTGGTTTGACAGGTATAATCAAGGTAAAAGCAGTGTCATAATAAGAGAAGAACTTGATCTAAACAAAAGCTTTAGCTTTGGGCATTTGGCACACTTTAATATTACCGAAGATAACTGGGAACGAAGATTTGCAACAGAAAACCAGTTTTATCTTAAAGTTGGATCAGAAGATTTTAAATTTAAAATGGGCTATGACATCGTCAGAAGGCGTTCGATATTCGGGTTTGATATGCTTATGGGTTCCGGCAGAACCGGTGTTGAGTTTGACAAGCTGAATGTTTTAGATAAAAAATAATTACCGGTTAAAAATGTTTGTGATACAGTTTAATAGGTATTTCATAAACTATACAGACTCAAAATATTTAGCCACACAATGAGTCGTATAAAAAATTTATGAGGAATAATAAATGAGTTTAAGAGATTGGTTTTCGCAAAGAGTCAAAAAAAATCTTGACAGCACTAAGGTTGAATCAAGAATGAGCGGTGACGATTTGTCGAAATTGTGGACTAAATGCTACAACTGTAATGCTAATTTACCATCAAAAGATTTAGAAGCAAATTTGTTCATATGTCCAAAGTGCGACTATCATTTTAGAATTGATGCTCGCACCCGAATTGAACAATTTTTAGATATAGATACTTTTAAAGAAATAGATTCAAATATGACACCGTCAGATCCACTTGAATTTATTGATACTGTTAGCTATAAAGTAAGACAAAAAAAAGCTGCGCTACAAGCAAACATAAATGATGCTGTTATTACCGGCATTGGTGAGATTGACGGATATCAAACAGCTGTTGCTATTATGGACTTTGCCTATATGGGCGGTAGTATGGGCAGCGTTGTTGGTGAAAAAATCACCAGATTAATAGAAGAAGGCGTAAAAAGACATATTCCAATTGTTGTGATAACATCATCAGGCGGGGCAAGAATGCAAGAGAGTGCATTAAGCTTAATGCAAATGGCAAAAACAAGTTGTGCAATTGCCAGAGCAAATGATGAAGGTGTACTTTATATGACTGTATTAGCCGAGCCTACATTTGGTGGAGTAACTGCCAGTTATGGCACACTTGGTGATATTATTATTGCTGAGCAAGGTGCTAGAATCGGATTTGCAGGAAGAAGAGTTATTGAGCAAACAATTAGACAAAAATTACCGGCTGACTTCCAAACAGCTGAATACTTATTAAAATACGGCCAGGTCGATCTTGTAAGCCACAGAACAGACCTGAAAAACACAGTAAGTAAATTAATCAGAATACACTCTTGCAAAAATAATTGTAAAATAGAAATACAGGAAGAGGTAGCGGCAAATGATTAAAGATATTAAACCTCTTGAGTTTGAAAAGTCAATTTTTCAGATAGAAGCTAAAATAGAAGAATTAAAAGCATTAAGCAAAGATACAGGTATAGACTTGAGTGATCAGATAGAGACTCTTACATCTCAGGCTAAAGAATTTAAGGAAGAATTATACTCAAGCTTAACACCTTCACAAAAAATTCAAATTGCCAGACACCCAAATCGTCCTAACTTTACTGATTATATATCTTTATTAGCTAATGATTGGGTCGAATTACGCGGCGACAGAGCCGGTACTGACGACAGAGCTATCATCGGGGGCGTGGCATGTATTAACGGTCGTTCTGCGGTTGTTGTTGGAACCCAAAAAGGTAAAAATACCAAAGAAAATCTTAAATGCAACTTTGGCATGCCACAGCCGGAAGGTTACCGGAAAGCATTAAGACTATTTTATCATGCTGAACGCTTTGGTTTACCGATTATTACTCTAATAGATACACCGGGAGCATATCCGGGTATAAAAGCAGAGCAAACAGGTCAAGGAGTTGCTATCGCTACAAACCTTAGAGAAATGGCTAAGTTAACTGTTCCAATTATTGCAGTTATAACCGGTGAAGGATGTTCCGGTGGAGCGCTTGGCTTGGCTGTAGCTAATAAAGTATTTATGCTTGAACATTCTTACTATACTGTTATTTCCCCGGAAGGCTGCGCTTCTATCTTGTGGAGAAGTCCCGAGCATACCTGCACAGCGGCTGAGGCCTTAAAAATTACCGCTACAGATTTGATGAAGTTTGATATTATTGACGGCGTGATTAAAGAGCCTCTAGGTGGCGCTCATTATGACCACGAATATACGGCAAAACAATTACAAGATACTCTAACTGCATGTATTGACCAATTGGTTAGCAAGGACAAAAACTACCTTAAAACATCCAGGTATGATAAATTCCGTAATATGGGTGTGTTTGTGGAGTAACTATACATAATGGCAAAACATCTTGAAATAGCTGTTGAAGCTAGCCCTGTTTGGGGTGAGTTTGTTAGTAATATTTTAATAGAAAAAGCGGGGTGTGCCGGCATTGTTTCTGAAGAAAAAGATTTTAAAGATGAAGAGTTGGTTCAATCAAGTAACGGCACTGTTAAGGGTTATATATGGTTTGATAAAAATCAGGCGGACAATACGAACCATGAAGAAATTATCAGCATCATTAAGCAAGAACGCAAAGCCCTTATTAATAATGGTATCAATCCTGACAGCATTGGTAGCTGGGATGTTAGCTTCAAGGAAATCGCCGATGAAGATTGGGCGCACAACTGGAAAAAATACTGGCACGTCCAAAAAATTGGCGAAAAAATAGTTGTCTGTCCAAGTTGGGAAGAATACACACCTAAACAAACCGATATTGTTATCAGCTTAGACCCGGGCACAGCATTTGGAGCAGGAAATCATCCTACTAGCCGGCTGTGTATTAAGGCTTTAGAAAAATATGTATCCGGCAATGAAACACTCGCTGATATTGGTACAGGATCAGGAATACTAGCGATTGCAGCTTCTAAGCTGGGTATAAAATCAGGTTTAGGTGTAGATAATGATGCTTCTGTTATTGATATTGCCAAAGAAAATGCCCGTAAAAACAATGTTGATAACCTGATTTTCTACGAAGGCAGCACACAAGATATTAAAGATACTTATGATCTTGTTACTGTTAATATACTAGCGCGTATTATTATACAAATTTTACCGGAGATATATGCTGTTTGTGCCCAAGGTGGTATTACTATTTTAAGTGGTATTATTAAAAAACAAGAAGCTGATGTAGTTAAAGCAGCTACTGAAGTTGGGTTTAACCTTTTAGAAATACTCGAACAGGACGATTGGGTCAGCATTATTTTACGCAAAGGTGACCATTAAAATATTGTATTTGCAGCTATTTGCTTAAGATTTCAGACAGCGGACTTTTTAAAATAAAGTACTTGAATATGTCTATGTTAAGAAATTGTAATACATCTGGAACAACAATAGCCTAATTGCATTCTTAATATATAAAGTGATAGTCTTTAAAAAGACGTATTATTATAAAAAATGTTAAGAATGCTACAGATTTAGTATCGAAAGCATAGAGAAGTCAATTAAAATAATGTATAATGAAGTTATAGAATCATTATAGTTATATTATAAATGAATTTATACGTTTAACTTTAATGAAAGGAGGTCTGCCTGGAAAAAATCGGGGATACAGAGTTCGGTAGTAAGTCATTGTTAATGCATTGAGCAGAAAGGCGAATATGAATAAAGAAGATTTTTACGACGATTTGAGAAAACTCGTAGAGGTTTTACCACCGAGGATTATTCAACAAATAGATAATATAGAAGTAGAAACGCTCGTAGAAATTGTATTAGATTTAGGAAGACCTTTAGAAGTTAGATTCTTGGACGGCCATATTGAATATCTTGGTGAAGATTATGTAGAAAAAGATGACTTGAGGTATATAATAGAGAAAATTGATGATTTTACATCAGATAACAGATCAGGAATTCCCGGAACACTCCACCGAATAAGTGCCATAAGAAACAGAAAAGGCGAAGTTATTGGTTTAACTTGCAGAGTTGGTAGAGTTGTGACCGGGACTATTAATTGCATAAAAGATTTAGTCAAACAGGAAAAAAGCATTTTATTCCTGGGCAGACCGGGAGTCGGTAAGACAACAAAGCTAAGAGAAATTGCATGGCTTTTGGCAAATGACATTCAAAAGCGTGTAATTGTTGTTGATACATCTAATGAAATTGCCGGAGACGGAAATATTCCGCATAAAGCTATAGGCAAAGCCAGAAGAATGCAGGTTGCATCTCCTGAACGTCAAAAAGATGTAATGATTGAAGCTGTAGAAAACCACACTCCAGAAGTAATCGTAGTAGATGAAATTGGTACAGAAGCTGAAGCTCTGGCTGCAAGAACAATAGCAGAACGCGGTGTAATGCTTGTCTCTACGGCTCACGGTAATACATTAGAAAATCTTATTAAAAATCCAACGCTATCAGACTTAGTTGGTGGAGTTAGCAGCGTCACCCTTGGTGATGACGAAGCACGAAGAAGAGCAACTCAAAAAACCGTACTTGAAAGAGAAAAGAAGCCAACTTTTGATATAGTGATAGAAATTATTGATAGAGAAACACTTGCTGTATATTCAGATGTATCTGAAGCAGTAGATTACATACTAAGAGGCTGGCCAATTCAGCCGGAAGTAAGAAAAACCGGTTCAACAAAAGTTATTAAATCAGTTGCAACAGAGCAAAGACCAACTTGTGAAATAAGCAAGCCTATGTACACACCTATATCAGTGGACAAAATGGACTTTGCTTACAACTTGGATAAGTATATAAAAGAAAACAAAACTCATAAAAAAGTATATATTTACGCAGTAAGCAGATCTATTATCGATAAGGTAATAGAAAGACTCGATCTGGATGCTGAGGTAACAAGAAATGTAGATGAGGCAGATTTTGTTATAACTCACAAAAGTTACGCCAAAGGCGGAGCTAAAATCATTAATGTAGCCAAGGAATATCACATTCCGTTATACTACGTCAAATCCAATACAATGCCACAAATTCAAAAAGTAATGAAAGAAGCTTTAAACTTGACATATCAGCCTGGTGACGAAGTAAATGTTGCTTATTTTGATGAAACAGAAATAGCTTTACAAGAAGCCAAAACAGCTATTAATCAAGTTTTAAGCGGAGTTGTCGCAGTTGATCTTAAGCCAAGAAGGTCACAAATAAGAAAACTCCAACACGAATTAATAGAGCAATATAATTTATCTGGTAAAAGTATAGGTGAAGAACCTGACAGATATATTAAAATTTATTCTAATTCCACTGATCACGAAGATCTGATAGCCGGCTAGTTAACAGCTAGTAGAATAAATAACATTATAAAAACCTCCTTTAATCAATATTTAAAGGAGGTTTTCTCTTGTTAATAACTTAATTAATCTTTATCAGCAGATATTCTAAATGCATCAGGCTTGTAATCTACCGGCAAATCTTCTTCAGGAATATCAATTTTATTACCATCACGAATAGACAAGTTATGCGGGCTCATAAGCACTTTCAGTATAAGCATTTAATTCATAAGTAACATAAAAGTCGTCAAGGCTAGTTTGCAAAATAAAAGGCTTTGGCTCTTTTAGTATATTATCAGTGCCCTCTGCCGCAAAAATCAACAATTCATGAACTTTTTTCCAAGGAATGTTGTAGCCTATAGTAATAGATGTATTCAAAATTAATTTTTTAACATTGGAGCTTTTTATAAAATTTTGAATAAATAATACTTATTAATTTTAAAAATAGCAAAAATAATATAGTTGTAATAACTGCATAGACTGTTGCAAGTGCGAGTTTATCAGGAGTACGTTTTTCTCTATAGCTTTCAATAGCACTTAATCAACTTCAATTTTTTTTGTATTCAATGACGTGTCTTTAGCGACTTTTACGATTCTTCCCATCGCCATTCCTGCCCGCTCTTGGGCAGAATAATATTCCGAGTTTGTGACAAAGTACAAAGGCTCGCCGTCAATGACAATTTCAAAGACGGGCTGTTTTTTCTTTGGCGGTATAAATATTTTTTTAGTTTCTGCAAAAGTCTGAAAGCTAAAAAAATAAATTAATAAAGAACAAACAAATATAAAAAATATTTTTAAAACATAAAAGTTATATTTCTGGCTAAAAGGCATTTATATCTACCCCCTTACCCCAAAATATAATAAGCCTTGAGGTTAGCAATAATGCAGATAGCTAGAGTTTTATACTATTTCTACTTTGTTAAAAGTCGGACACTTTTGCTTTGCTCTAACAATTTTTTACAATAGAGTCTAATAGGGTTTAAAAACAAAAAATAATTTGTTATAATGCTAAAAAGGCCCTAGAGGGCTGAGTCCGTCAAAACTAACCCTCTAGGATGAAAATTAAAGATTGATTAATAGCTTTGTGACTATTGAGTTGCAAAGCTCTTGATTTAAAAGAGCAATTAAAACAATAGCAGACACAACGATGATTATACAATAAAATTACAAGAAATATTTACATAAATAAAAAAATATATTGAATAATAACTATAAGTATTTAATATTTATAGATTAGTAGCAGATCACCGCTAAATAATTTCGCCTACAAGGTTATCACCGCTTATATCTGTAATTTTTACTTTCACTACTTCATTAATCAAATCATCTTTAGCATCGATCAATACTGAAATATAATTACCCGTAAGCCCTTTAAGCCGGCCAGTTGCTTTATCTCGTGACTTTTCTATTAATATTTCCATTTCTTTATCAATGAATGACTGCTTAAACTCACTACCTTTCTGCGCAGCCAGCTCAGTAAGAATTTTATTTCTTTGTTTTTTAACTTCGTGGGGAACTTGGTTTGACATGTCATAAGCTGGTGTACCCTTTCGCCTAGAGTAAGAAAACACATGTAAATAGCTTATAGGCAACTGCTTTAAATGTTCATAAGTCTGCTCAAACATCTCATCAGTCTCACCGGGAAATCCAACGATAATATCGCACCCAATAGCTAAATCCGGCATGTTTTCTTTTAATTTGTGTATTAAGTCAGTATACATTTCTACAGTATAACCACGCTGCATTGCATTTAAAATATCATTATTCGCGCTTTGCAATGATATATGCAAATGCCTACAAAACTTTTCAGAGCCGGCCAGAACATTTATTAACTCATCATCGAATTCAGTTGGATTAAGCGAGCCAATACGATATCTTTTAAGATCATTTATTTTTTCAATTTCTTTAATTAAATCATACAAAGAATGTCCCGATTCAAAATCCAATCCCCACTGACCTAAGTGAATCCCTGTAATAACAATTTCTTTAAAGCCTTTAGCGGTAAGACTATTAATTTCATTTATTATATTTTCAGGCTTATTGCTTCTGCTTTTACCCCGTGCATAAGGGATAATGCAATATGTACAACGATTATTACATCCATCCTGAATCTTTAAAAAGCTCCTTGTCCTGCCGGAATGCGATGCAAACTTATCAAAATCAAATACTTGATGCTCCATAATATCGCGCACATGCACCTTATTATCTTCCTTAAGATACTTTATATAATCAAGCATCTTATGTTTTTCCACATTGCCCAAAACCAAATTAACGTCACCAAGTTTTTCTAATTCTTGCGCTGCAACTTGGGCATAGCAGCCGGTAACAATTATTTTAGCTTCAGGATTTGCTCTTTTAGCTTGTCTTATAAAGTATTTTGCAGTTTTATCGCTTTTTTCCGTCACAGAGCAGGTATTAATTATATAAATATCAGCTACATCATTAAAATCAACTACATCATAGCCGATACTAATAAAATCCTCTTTAATTATCGATGATTCAATCTGATTGTTTTTACATCCCAGAGTATTCACAGCTATTTTTTTCATTAAATTTTTTATATCCTTACATTTTAGTTTATTTTATAATTTAATCATAATAGCAAATAAACCTATATAAATAAAAAGTTAGTAAATAAATGTAAATAAAAAAAATAAAGTGGGTTTAAAAAAATTTTCAGGGGTGTTAAATAGAGTAGATATACCAGTAAGGAATCTAAATATGCATATAGGAAATGTTACTAACAGCACTAAATTCAAGGGAAGAAATACAGGCGAAGAATGCGCTGATAACACTATCAAGTTATTAGTCAGAGCATCTGCAACAGATCAAGACTTAGAGTACATGGCAATCCACAAAGTAGCAAAAGACTGCTACGACAGCAACTTAACAAAAGCCACACAAATTGCTCTTTATGCACTACCTGTGGTAGATGTCCTGCAAACTGCAGCAAAAGGCGGTAAGAACTTAACCTCTAAAATGCAAGCAGGTGCAAAACACGCAGCAGGCTGGACAATGTTTATTGGACTTGCAAAGGGAATAAATAAAGTTTCAAATAAGCTATCAAATAAAATTAATAACTCTGATAGAATGCAAAATTTTGAAGAAAATCATCCGAAGTTAGCTACAGCCACTAAGTTTATAGGCGGTAACACCCTATATATTGCAACCCTATTAGCTGCAGCAGGTGCTGCCTTTAAAGTTCCCGAGTTTGTCACGGAAAAAGTCGGCAAACTACTTAGCAAAATAACACCAAAAGATGTTACTAAAAATGCAAAAAATCGTTCAGAATCTGTTGCAAAACATATCAATAGCTCTAAAGTTGCAGAATTCACTAATAAAGCATCTAAAAAGCTCATAAATATACTTGACAAGCCTGCTACAAAAATAGGAATAACTTTAGGGATTGGTGCATTAATAACAAAAATGATAACTGATCCATTTAGATTATCAGGACAAATAAAAAAAGAGCATAATATTCTGCTAAATAAGAGAGCTAATGCGCAAGATCAATTAAGTCAAAAGTTTCAAGCTCTGTCAGAAATCATTGATACTGATGATACAGATATCGATGAGACAAATCAAGAATAAAAGTTTTAAAGAAAAACAAATCAAGATAGGAAAAGGGAAGCTGGTTTTCGGGAGAAAACCATTTTTTTTGATAATTCACGATAAAACAAACAAAAATTTGCCATAATCTAAATCAGCCGCAAAATTATAAAAAAAATTACATTTAAATGCTTGACCACAGAGTTTGTGGATAGTATATTATAATCACAAACTGAATAGGGGCCTGTGGCGCAGCGGTAGCGCAGGGGACTCATAATCCCTTGGTCGCAGGTTCGAATCCTGCCGGGCCCACTTAATAAAGATAATACTTTCAGCGTAAGCTGATTTTTTTGTTTTTGGGGGTTGTGACTAAATTGTTACCATACGAAACCGAAGATTTAACAGAGTTAAGCTATATTGGTTTCAGACTGCATAAGCTCAAAGGCAATATGCAGAATCTATGGTCAATAACCGTAAACGGAAACTACAGAATCACCTTTGAATTCAAAAATAAAAACGTATACATTCTCGATTATCTTGACTATCACTAAAGGAGACTCAAACTATGGAAATGCATAACCCACCGCATCCAGGCGAAATATTAAGAGAAGAAACCCTACCCTCTTTAGAGATAACTATTACAGAATTTGCAAAAATGCTTGATACATCAAGGCAAGCAATATCTGAAATAATTAATGAAAAAAGAGGCATAAGTCCACAAATGGCTTTAAAATTAGCTAAAGCACTTGATACTTCTCCAGATATATGGCTTAAGCTTCAAATCAAATATGACCTCTGGCAGGCTAAGCAGTCTACAAATCTTGATAATGTACAAATAATCAAAAAAACAGCTTAAATCATTTCTCCCTAAAAATTAAAGACAGCCAACCGGCTGCCATAGTAAAATTATTCAAAAATTGTGTTTTAAAGAGTCGCAATAGGAATAAAGCATTTTTTCTCTAGCTTTGCATTGGCTCTGCCTACTCACCTGATCTTTTATTTTTTCATTAATGACTACCACTTTGATATAATATGTGATATATTAACCCTAAAATCCTTTTTCAGTTTATTCAATTGTGCTAAAATTAATAAAATTACCTATATTCTGAAAATGTAATACTAACTATAATTAATTGAGTAATTAAATGTAGAAATAAATGATTCGACTAAGGCGAGGATAAAAAAATGGAAGAGCTTTTGGCTATGATAGAGGAACAACCTAATAACATCGATGCTAGAATGGCACTTGTAAAAATACATCTGGAAACTCAAGACTTAGATAAAGCGCAAGTACTGTTAAAAGAAGTAGTAGAGCTTGACTCTCACAACTTAGATGCTAACTATGTACTAGCTCAAATCTACGAAGTACAAGAAAGTTATGCTGAAGCAATAGAACACCTTAAAATAGTTGTACAACAACAGCCTGTAGAAGGCATTGTTATGAAGCTTGCCGAGCTGTACGAAAGCACTGACGACCTGGACAATGCAAGACGTCTTTATCAAGACTGCTTTACAAGCAATCCTAATAATATAGAAGCCGTGGAAAGCCTGGCTAACTTATACTCTATAATGGGGCAAAAGCAAGAAGCTACACAATTTTATAAACTAATGCTAGCCAGTGACCCCAACAACACGGTGGCTCACTCCCAGCTAATGGATATATACGAAACAACTGACAGATTTAATTACTACATGACAAGAGCAAAAATAAACAGAATGAATGAAAAGCTATCTTATGCTCTAAGTGACTACAAAAAAGCTCTTCCTCATGCAGAATCCGATGCCGACTTTATAGAAACACAATTTTATATAGCAGAACTATATATGCAACAAGAAAAGTATATGCATGCTATTGACGCATATTTAGCAATAATAGAAAGAGACGAAACAAATGTGGATGCCTGCAAAAGCCTGGCAGAAGCATATCTTAAGTCTGATAATACAGACTCAGCCTGCGAGGCTTACGAAAAAACACTAGAACTTGATCCAACTGACCAAGAAGCAATGGAAGAATTAGTAGACCTCTATATGGATATGGAGAACTACAGTAGAGCGTATAAATGGGTTAAAAAATTATTCATAAGCGAGCCCGAAAATTTATCACATAAGGTGACAATGGGTTCTGTAAAGCTCGCATTAGGTGATAAAAAAGATGCCTATACTCTAATACAAGAAGTACTTGAAGAAGACGATAAAAATACAGAGGCCTTAAGCGCAATGGCAGATTACTTCTCTCAAGAAGAGATGTATGACAAAGCTTTAAAAGAGGTAAATAAAATAAAAGAAATAATTCCCTCAAGTCCTTTTGGCTACAAAAAAGCCGCAGAAATCAATGAAGCAATTGGCAATTCCTACGAAACACACTACAACTATGGTATATATCACCACCTAAAAAAAGAATCCCAACTTGCAATAGACGAATTTACTTGCGCTCTGGAACACAAAAGTGATAATGCCGACTTGGCAGTAAGAATTGCAGAACTGTACGAAAACATCTCAGAAGACTATGTAGCAATAGAATACTATCAAAAAGCAATAAGCTTAAATGATAAAGATACAAGCTCTTACAAAAAACTGGCCGATCTATACAAAAAACTCGGCGATAATGATTCGCTTATTCAATGCTACACATCCTTACTAGAAATTGATCCGGGCAACAGAGAGGCATGTTTTAGCCTTGCGGAAACCTACGAATCTCAGAAAAAATACGACTTGGCTATAGAACATTATAGAAGCTGCTCTAAAATGTCAGCTCCTTCCGGCTGGTTAGAAGAAGTAGAGCTAAAGCTTCAAAAGCTGGAAAACGAAACCTACGTAAAAGAAGAACAAGGGCTTATTGATAAATTATTAAATGCTTTTAAATTTTAAGAATAAAATTAATAAAAATAAACCGGCTTAGTGATTGCATAGCCGGTTTATTTTTTTAGCTTTGGTTTTACTATTAATTTAGTAACGATTTTGTAATAATCAGTCAATTTTCATGCAAAATTTTAATAAATAAGTTAAAATATATATTAAGTATATAAAATTATACTTAATAAACTAAAAGTATGAGATAGCAGTGTGGAAAAAATAAATTCAAAAACTGAAGACGCATGCCCAAAAAACAACGATAAATACGCAGCATTTTTATATTACAGACTGCGAAATAAAATTGTCCTCCTACGCCGTTGGACCAAAAACGATAATCTAATGGGCTTAAAAG
>JANQFW010000006.1 GCA_028277625.1 Candidatus Gastranaerophilales bacterium
AAAATTATATATAATAATTAATGTATATAGTTTATTTATAATACTAGTTTAAAAAGGTAGATGTGTAATGGTAGAATATGCAAATGTTACTATGGGAGGATCAAGCTTAGATTCTGAAAAGCCCATGTTTCCTATTAGCGTGCTAGCGAGCATTCTGAAAATTCATCAAAGAACTTTACGTATTTATGATGAAGAACAAATTTTAGTTCCTAAAAGATCATCTAAAAATCGTAGATTGTACTCAATTAGCGATATTGAAAAAGGTAAATTTATCCAGTTTTTAGCGAGAGATTTAGGTATAAATTTATCAGGAATTAAAATTATTTTGCACCTTCTTGAGCAACTAAATATAAAACAAGAAGAATACCAAATTTACTTGGAAAAAGTTGCTGAAAGTGTAAACATAACACAAGAAATGCAAGAGCAAAATAAAATTAAGCTTGCAAGGAGAGGAAGAAAGCCAAAATTAGATAAATAGGTACTACAAAAGATAATTGATTAGGAAACTAAAACATAGTAACGCAAGAAAAGAGCTAGATTATAGCTCTTTTTTTGCGTTTGGTTCAATATTTTTACCTAATATAGTAGTTAACTTATATAATGTGTTAGACCTATCATATTTATCTAAGTGAAGATTAATCAAAGTATAGCTTTTAGTATTTTGTTCAGCTTTAAGTAATGCATCTTCTAGATCTTGTTCTGTCTCAACTTCTATTCCCAGTCCACCATCAAGTAGCTCTGTTATTTTATGATAGTTCCAATTTTGTATATCATTGTAGCTACCTTCTTTTAAGTATCTTTGTGTGGTATAACCATGGTTGTTAACAACAAATATTATTGGCTTTAAGTTATATTTTAAGTAACAGGAAGCTTCTATGCCGGTCATCTGAAAAGCACCGTCACCTACAATCACTATTGTATTTTTTGAAGGATTTTTAATTTGAGTACCAATACAGGCTGGTATCGCATACCCCATTGATGTATAAAAAGCAGGCCCCAGGTAATTAGCCTTGTCTGGCAAATGCAGCCCTGCAGAGCCGAATAAACAATCTCCTACGTCACAAATAATGTTTGTATCAGGTGTAATAAAAGATTCTAGTCTCTGAAAAAATTTATTTGCCGTTAATTTGTTGCCCGGTACTAGTTCATACTTTTTCTTTTTTTCGTCATGGAAGTTTATAGGGATGTTTTTATGTTCTAGTTTTTCGGTTAAATTTGTTAAAAATTCGCCTAACATAATGTTTTTATAAACGTGATGCTTTACAAAAACTCTATTATCAGAGGCATAAACAGATTGAGAAAAATTAAATTTAGTTGCACCTAAGTTTGTATCTGTCATTAACGTACCTAAAATTAAAAGGTGATCAGCATTTTCAAAATATTTAAAAGTTTCTTCATCTCCTACTTCGCCCATAAATACACCTACAAATTGTGGGTGTGATTCTGGTATTAAAGATTTACCCATAAATGTTGTTGCGTAAGGATATCCACATTTTTCAAGCAGTTTTTTAAACTTATCTTCCAGCTTATATCTTTTTATTTCTACCCCTGCAAGAATAATAGGATTTTTGGCACTATTAAAAATGCCTGCCACTTCTTCAATAGCTTCCGCTAAGCTTTTGGGACACACTTTGGGTATAACAGAAACTTTTTTAGGAGGACTAATGCAGGTTTCTTTTACCATATCTCTTGGCAGCTCGATATAAACAGGTCTTTTATGTTTTAAGCATGTTTGCAGCACTCGGTCTATTTCGTAAGCTGCTGTATAAGGATCGTCTAGCCTTGTAGACGCAACGGTAATTTCTTTAAATATATTTAATTGAGAATTCTGGTCCCTTACAGAGTGATGAAGCATTACATCATTGCTTATTTCACATACACCAGGTGCACCACTGATTACTATTACCGGTGCTTTTTCTGCATAAGCACCGGCTATTGCATTAACTGTATTTAATCCACCTACAGTATATGTAACACATAGCGCACTTATTCCATTTACTCTAGCATACGCATCAGCAGCAAATGCAGCCCCTTGCTCCGTACAGGTGCCAATCAAATTAAGGTTATTATCTTCCATTACTTTAAAAAAATTAATAATATAATCACCCGGGATACCAAATATGTGATCTATTCCGATTTTTTTTAAGCTGTTGATTAAATATTGACCTATAGTGATATTGGATTCCATATCTTTAAATCTCCATTGAGTATTAGCTATTCAGAAGTTAGTTTATTTTCTATTTAATAATGCAAAATCAATTACTTCTTCCATAGATGAAACTATTTTAAAGTTTAATTTTTCTTTAATATAATCAGGTAAATCCTGAAGGTCCTTTTCATTGGCCTTAGGAATGATTACATTGCATATTTCACTTCTTAATGCGGCAATACATTTTTCTCTTAAGCCGCCTATCGGTAAAATTCTACCTCTTAATGTTATTTCACCTGTCATTGCAACATCAGATCTAATAGGTCTATGCGTAATTGCACTAATTATTGCAAGTGTCAATGCGATACCTGCACTTGGGCCATCTTTAGGGGTCGCTCCATCAGCAGCATGAATATGAATATCATATTTTTCCTGAACATCAGGTGGAATATTTAATTTTTCATAATTACTTCTGGCATAACTCAGTGCAGTTTTTGCCGATTCCTGCATTATTTCGCCAAGTCGTCCTGTTAGATTTAATTTACCTTTTCCAGGCATAATGCTGGTTTCTATTTCCAGTATTTCACCACCAAACTCAGTCCATGCAAGCCCGTGCACTAAACCTATTTGCGGTTCTTTTTCAGCTTCCTCTCTTATAAATTTAGGAACTCCAAGATATTTAGAAAGATTTTCAGCATTTACTTTTACTTGAATTTTAGGATTTTCAACTAATTCAATTGCAAATTTTCTGCAAATTTTAGCAAATGATCTTTCCAATTCTCTAACACCTGATTCTCTTGTGTATTTGGAAACTATTTCTCTTATTGCACTTTCTTCAATGATTAGCTTGTCTTCTTTTATTCCGTTTGTGTCAAATTGTCTGGGAATTAAAAAGCCTTGAGCTATGTGAATTTTTTCTTCTTCTGTATACCCCGGCAAAAGTATGGTTTCTAACCTATCTCTTAAAGGCTTATACAGTGGATCAAGAGAATTAGCTGTTGCAATGAAGAATACTTCAGACAAATCAAACGACAAATCAATATAATGATCTGTATAATTAGAGTTTTGAGAAGGATCTAATACCTCCAACATTGCAGCCGTCGGATCACCCATATGACTTTTGATCATCTTTTCTATCTCATCAATGAGAATAACAGGATTTTTAGCATCTGCATCTTGTATGGCCCTAATAATTCTACCAGGCATTGAACCAATGTAGGTTCTTCTATGGCCTCTTATTTCAGATTCATCATTGATACCACCAAGGCTAACCTGTGCAAAGTTTTTATTCAAACTTCTTGCAATAGATCTTGCCAGAGAGGTTTTGCCAACCCCCGGAGGGCCCACAAAGCAAATGATAGTTGGTTGTGGCTTTTCTGACAATTTTTTTACCGCTAAGAATTCCAGTATTCTTTCTTTTACATCTTTTAAGCCATGATGATCCTCGTCTAAAATTTTTTTAGCACGCTCTAAGTCTATAATATCTTCTGTTTTTTTGTCCCACGGAAGCTCTAAAACAGTTTCTATATAAGTTCTTATTACAGATGTTTCCGCTGTGTATCCGGGCATTTTTAATAGCCTGGAAAGTTCTTTATCTAATTGCTCTTTAACTTTTTGAGGGACTTTAGCTTCTTCTATCTTTTGCTTATATTCGTCTAGCTCATCCATACCTTCTTCAGAGCCTAATTCTTCTTTGATTGCACGTAATTTTTCTCTTAAAAGATATTCTTTTTGAGACTTTCCAAGCTTATATTTAACTTTTTCTTGTATAGCTTCTTCTATGCCCAATAATTCTATTTCACGAGAAAGTACTTTACTTACGTATTCAAGTCTTTCATGAGTATTCAATAATTCTAAAACTTTTTGTTTTTCATCAACATCAATATTTAAATATGTAGCAAGGATGTCTGCCAATTTGCCCGCACTTTGAATTTCGGTAATTGACATAAAGCTATCCATATTAATTTTTGTTGTTCTTTTAATATATTCATTAAATCGCTCTAGTGTATACTTAACAAGAGCTTTAACTTTTTCATCTTCTTCAACGGCTGTTTCTTCAAGTTCTTCATACTTAGCTTGAAGTAATTCTTCATTGTATTCAATATCGTGTATTTTTACCCGATGCATAGCTTCTACAAGGGCTTTGACAGAGCCATCAGGAAACTTTAGAACCTGAATAATTTTACCTTCAATACCAATATCATATAAATTATCTGTAGATTTTAGTTCTTCCTCTTCTTCAAGAGAATGAACTAAATCTTCTTCACTGTTTTCAATAAACTCAGTTAACTCTTTATATTCAGCCGGTTCGACGATTTCTTGTGGTTCATTACTTTTTTTAGATGATTTTTCCAAAACCAAAAGTATTTTATGATCTTCTGTTAATAGTGAGTTCTCAACTGCAATGGTCGCATCTGATTTTGTAATAAAAATCGGGGCAATCATTGATGGATAAACAACTACATCACTCAATTTTAAAACAGGTATAAACTTTTTTGAAACTTCATTCATTATTACTTCTACTTTATATATATTTTTCTACACAACTAAGAATAACTTATACCATAAAAGTATAGCGGTATAAACAATTAAAGCATTAATATCTCTCTAAATAAACCCAATTGGAAATAAAATTAAAGAATAATATTTTGTCAGATAAAATACTTCTATTATTTTAATAGTTTTACAAATTTACGCTTACCAACCTGTAAAATCATAGAATCTTTAGCCTCAAATGTTATTGTTAAGTTGGTATCACTAACTTTTTCATTATCAATTTTTACGCCACCGCCTTGGATAAGCCTTTTAGCATCACCCTTGCTTTTAGCAAGGTTATTTTTGGCAATAAATGCAACTAACATAGTTCCTTCAGTTGCATTTATTTCAGGCATGTCATCAGGTATACCTTTTTTCTGAAAAATATTAATAAATTCTTGCTCAGCATCTTGCCCGGCATCTTCACCATGATATTCAGAAACAATCATTTTAGCCAATTTCATTTTGTAATCTCTAGGATTCACTTGACCGCCTTCTATGTCAGCCTTGCACTTTTGTAGTTCTTCATCGCTAATATCTGTTAACAGTTCAAAATATTTTACGATTAAGCTGTCAGGTATAGACATAAGCTTGCCATACATATTTTTAGGTTCCTCTGTGAGACTAATGCAGTTTTCAGGATATGATTTTGACATTTTAACCACACCGTCTGTACCCTCTAAAAGAGGTAACAACATTACCATTTGAGGATTTTTATTTCCATAAGCACTTTGAATATCTCTACCTAAAAGAACATTAAACCTTTGATCTGTTCCTCCCAGCTCAATATCCGCATCAATCTCAACAGAATCATAGGCTTGCATCAAAGGATAAAAAAATTCATGAATAGAAATAGGTTTGCCTTCGTTGTATCTTTTAGAGAAATCTTCTCTAACCATCATTTGAGCAACTGTCACATTTGAAGAAAGTTTTAATAAATCTGCAAGTTGCATAGAACTCAACCAATCAGCATTATTAACTATCTCTGCTTTTTCTATATCAACAACTTTACCCATTTGTTCAAGGTAAGTCTTTGCGTTTTCATCAACTTCTTCTCGTGTAAGGCTTGGTCGTGTTTCTGATTTCCCCGATGGATCACCAATCATAGCAGTAGCACCGCCTATAAGGAGTATCACATGATGACCGGCTTTTTGAAATTGTCTTAATTTTTTCATAACCACACTGTGGCCAAGATGCAAATCCGGCCTGGTAGGATCTAAACCTAATTTTACTCTTAAAGGCTTGCCTGATTCAGCAGCTTTTTGCAATTTTTGCGCAAGCTCTGTTAGTCCTCCAGGAAGTACTTCTGAGCCTCGACCTAAGAATTGAGCTTCTTTTATATACTTTTCATCAATTTTTTGTTCGTTTTCTTTTAATTCTTCCATTTTTTATCTTTCTTTATTATTAATTCTTTCTAAAATTCTTTCAACATCTTTGTCGCCCCTGCCGGAAAGGCAAAGAATAATAGTTTGATCTTTATCTGTAGTAGGTGCTAATTCTTCTAAATATGCAAGAGCATGTGATGATTCAATAGCAGGAACAATACCTTCTAGTCGAGAAAGTAACTTAAATGCTTCAATTGCCTGATTATCATCTATAGAACAATATTGTACTCTTTTAGTTTCCTTTAAGTAACAATGTTCAGGACCAACTCCAGGATAATCCAGCCCTGCAGAAATACTATAAGCTTCCTGTATTTGCCCATCGTTATCTTGTAAAACATAATTCAATGCTCCATGCAGTATTCCGGGCTTACCGCAAGTCAAGCTTGCAGCATGCTCTTGTGTATTTATGCCTTTACCCGCAGCTTCAATACCTATTAGCTTTATACTATTTTCCGGTATAAAGCTGTAAAACATGCCTATAGCATTACTGCCACCGCCAACGCATGCCATAACATAATCAGGTAATTTATTTTCCTTTTCGATAATTTGATATTTTGCCTCACAGCCGATTACTGATTGAAAGGACCTAACCATAACCGGATAAGGATGCGGACCTGCTGCAGTACCTAATACATAGTAAGTATTATCTACATTGGTAACCCAATCTCTAATAGCTTCGCTGGTAGCATCTTTTAAAGTTTTACTTCCGCTAGATACAGGATTAACTTTTGCACCTAATAATTTCATCCTGTCAACATTAACAGATTGCCTTTTAATATCTTCTTCACCCATATAAATTTCGCAGTTAAGGTTAAATAAAGCACATCCTGTAGCTGTAGCTACTCCGTGCTGTCCGGCTCCTGTTTCTGCGATGATACGATTTTTGCCCATTTGCTTGGCAAGCAAAATTTGTCCAAGCACATTGTTTATTTTATGCGCACCTGTATGATTTAAATCTTCTCTTTTTAGATAAATTTTAGCTTTACCATAATATTCAGATAATCTTTTAGCATAATATAAGGGTGTAGGTCTTCCTGAATAATCTTTCATTAAGTTATACAAGTCACTTAAAAACTTTTCATCTTGCCATGCATTATTAAAAGCGTTTTCTAATTGATCAATAGCAGCCATTAATGTTTCTGGTACATACTTGCCGCCAAATATATCAAAGCGCCCACTTTTATTAGGTAAATTATAAATCGTCCTTGTCTCAAAATAGTGTTGCATCGCATAATCCCTTAATTTTTTTAGTTTGAAATTTTATATTATCTACTTATTAATTGTAATAAAAAAATAGAAGATAAAAAAAGGAAAATAGAGAGATATTGAATTAAATTTTAAATTAAGTAAATATATTTTCACAATCTTATTTTAGAATCATTTGTTCATGCTAAACTAACAAATGATAATAGAGTAGTAGAAATAGGGAGGACAGCTTATGACAACCAAGTATAATATCGGTGTAGACCTCGGCGGTACAAACGTTAAAGTTGCAATTGTTGATTACGACGGCCATATTGTATATTCAAATTCCGTACCTACCAGAGCAGAAATGGGGTATGAATATACTATTTCGAACATCATTGCAGAAATACAAACCAGTCTTAAAGAAACACAGATCCCTAAAAGTGACATTGGCGCAATAGGTTTCGGCTTGCCGGGACAAGTTGACTATGAACAAGGATTTGTTCACATACTTCCTAATATCCCGGGATGGAAAAATGTTCCACTAGGTAAAATAATGGAAGAAAAATTTGGTTTGCCAACCAAGGCGGATAATGATGTTAATGTCGCAACACTAGGTGAATTTGCTCATGGTGCAGGCAAAGGTGCTAAGGATGTTGTCTGTATAACTGTTGGTACCGGAATTGGTGCAGGTATTATTGCTAACGGCCAAATGGTTCGTGGTGCCAGCATGGCAGCCGGTGAATTAGGTCATATGATATTAAAAGATCATGGTGGAGATATTTGCGGGTGTGGGCAAACTGGTTGTTTAGAAACTTTAGCATCCGGTCCAAGTATTGTAAAACTAGCACATGATTATGTCATGGGTGGTAAAAGCTGTAAGTTCAAAGAATTAGCAATAAATACTCCAATTACATCTCAAATAGTTGGAGAAGCTGCAAATATGGGTGATGCTGTATCCCAAAGAATTTTTGAAATAATTGGCTATTGGATTGGTATTGCATTGGCTAACACTGTTAACCTTTTAAATCCTGAAAAAATCGTTATTGGTGGTGGTGTTGCACAAGCTGGAGATATCCTTTTTAACCCTATTCGAGAAACTGTTCAAAAAAGATCTTTAAAAGTTGCTGCTGATGCAGTAGAAATCGTACCTGCTCAACTTGGTGAAAGTGCTGGTGTTGTAGGTGCAAGCATTTTAGCTAATTCAAATTTAGTTGGTTCAGCATAAAAAAATTTATAATTTTATAATTTAACTAAATATCGCAGGAGGTCTCGTAAGCCTCCTGTTTTTTTGTGTAAAAATAAGGAAGAATATTTTACCCCATCCTTAGTCCTCCGGAGTGTTCTTAAAGATAGGAGTGCCCTTAGTTACTTTACCCATTAAATTTTTAGCAAAATCATATATGCTAAAAAGATACAGATAGAGAGGATTTATGAAAAATATTAATATAGAAATAGGCCCCAAAAGTATTCTTTTAGTAGGCGCATTTTTATTACTATGTTGGATTTCTTGGAAATCTATAAACGTAATATTACTGTTATTTGCATCGTTTACAATTTCGAGTTCTTTGTATCCTATTGTAGAATGGATGAGCAAAAAAATGCCCAGAAGCTTGGCTATACTCATTGTTTATATAGTTGGATTTTTAGTCTTAAGCACTATTTTTGTTCCGTTTGTATCCGTAGTGGTAGAGCAAACAAACGAATTTTTAAAACAAATACCGGTATACTTTAAGGAAATTGATAATTTATTATTAAACGCACAGCAACCTTCTAATCAAAAATTGATTTTTCTATCCAAAATATATGATTTTTCTGATATAGCAACTGATTTAACTAAATTAGGCCAGGACCTTTTAAGTCGTTCTATAAACATAACGCTTAATGTTTTTGCAGGCTTTATAACAGCATTCACACTGGCGACAATGGTTTTATTTATGCTTTTGGATAAAGAGTCTTTAAAAAATGATTTTTTAAGCTTTTTCCCTCAAGATAAAAGAAAACAAGCTGAAGAAATATCTAAAACAATTGCCAATAAAGTTGGCGGCTATTTTAGAGGTCAATTAATGGTCATGTTTGCAGTGGGCCTGATAACAGCTTTAAGTTTAAAACTTATTGGTCTGGAATTTGCACTTTTATTAGGAATAGTAGCTGGTGTATTGGAAATAATTCCTATTGTAGGACCTATTTTAGCGGCAGTACCGGCAATTATAATTGCTCTGGTTGCCGACCCTTGGCTTGCTTTAGCTACACTTGTTGTTTATTTGGTAATTCAGAGACTTGAGAATGCTTTTTTAAGTCCCATGATTTTGGGTAAATTTCTTGACATGAATCCGTTATTAATTATTCTGGCAATTTTAATAGCCGCTAATACAATGGGTGTAGCCGGGGTGATTTTATCTCCTGCCATACTTGCTTCCCTATATGTATTAGTACAAGAGTTGTATCTTAAAAAAATTGATACATCTGAGGAAATTAGCCGATAGCCTTTATTTAAAAAAATTAATATTAAAATTGTAAATTATCTGAATTCTAAAACGTACTCCTATGAGAGGGTAAATTATAAAAAAATACATTTTTAGTTTATTGTTTTCATGACTTAAAGTGATATGATTCATGTCAAAAGGAAGGGAGTGATGGCAAGAGGCATTCATTAGCAGTGCTGTATATAAAAAGAAAACAAAGGTTAGATTAATTAAAAACATGAATAAGATAATAAAAACAAATGAGCTTTGGATTATTATCCTGATAAGCCCGAAGACTGGGAATGTTTAGACTATTAACATAAAGAAAATTGAATATAGAAAAGCCAAAAGGCTATTTGAATAATATGGTTTTTAGCTCATAAGGCTTAAATGACAATTCAATGTTCATGGAATACTCTTTTGATAGAGGATCTTCATAAGAATTAGTTTCCATGTACGTGGTTAAATTATCACAGGCTTCAAAATGTATATTTTGAAACTGGTTTGATAAATTTAACAGTCTAACTATTATTCCATTAATATCATCAATCTGAGATGGTATCATGCAATATGTATAAATATTTGGGTTATTATAGCTTACTAAATTTATACAAGTTGATTTACCGGTGGATTCATTTAACATTCCGTATCTCGCAGCAGGCAATGCATAAAAAGCATCTGCCTGAGCGAATAATTCATTTGGATTATCTGTAGGGTACAAGGAATATTCATTTGTTTGTTTATATAAGCATTGTGCTTCATTCGTTGATATTGGCGGACCTGCACATAAATTTCGTGTGCTCAATTTTTTCTTTGAAAGCATACCCACTGATCTTAATAATGTTATATAAATATTATTATTTTCAATTTTATACTCCTGAAGTCCTTTTGTTATAATACCTAATCCATTACACCAAACAAATCTTTGCATTGGCGCTGTATTCGTTTTCAATTCTTCAAATTGTTTTGCAGGTAGATTATCTTCTAATCTATAATCTGTATCAAAGCTTCTATCTATTAAACCTAGTGCATTTTCTGATATTGTTTTAGTTATAGGTGTTTCAAAAGCAAACCTTAATTGCAACAAGTGATCTTTTGATTCATTCTCCCATACTGATTTAAAATCAATTCTTTTTGACTCAGCATGAACTGTTATATATACATCAATTTGATGGTATATAAGTTTTAGACTTCGCTTATTATCTTCTGTCAAGCATTCAGGTATTTTTATTAAGTATTTTAATTTAAGTATTGCTCTTATGTTATTATTTTCTATAATTTCAGAGGTAATAAGCTGTGCATTAACTTCTGTATCGCCTTCTATAGGGTCAAAATTATAAGTATCACCATTGTCTGCGTAATCGTAAAAAACATGCAAATCACTAAAAAGAGTATTTGTATCCTTGTCTAACAATGTTAAAGAGCCTGTTTTGTCGTTAATTTGTATTTTAATTTTTGAGTTTTCAATATGGTTTAACGAAATAAGTGGTTTGTCTTGAGGCAAAGCTAGATCATTAATGTCTATATAATTCAAAGACATTGGACTCAAACTTTTAGCCCACACAAGATATTCATAAAAAGTTTGCATATCTTCTTTTAGAGGTGCTCGTTGTGTATCAAGCATTATATCTTTAGGAAACTCACAAGTTGTATTTAATAATACGCAAGACTCTTCCGGTAGTTGATACGGAATGTTTATTTTAATAGGGCCGGTATAATTTTTATTTAAGTGATTAAAAATAATTAATTTATTATTATTAGCTAGCCTTGCAGATGCAAGCATTGATTTATCCATTAAATAATTAAATATTTGATCAATACGCTCAAATCGTGTTTCCATTTCTCTATGGACTGTATCAACACTGCATCCACAGATGCTATCATGTGGCTGATTTTTTAACAAAAGCTTCCATAGGTATTCTAGCTCATTATTATAGTTTGGTATTATCTCGTGAGTATTTAACAAAGAAATTAATGGTTCTAATAGTTTTGTTATATTAAAAGTGCTTGTTATATTTAGCTTTTTTAGATGTAACCTTGTTGAGTACGTACCCGATAAAATAGGTGCATTAGTATTATCTCTCAATTCTCCTGTATACTCGTTTAATTTAAGAGTTTTTAATTTTATTTTATTTATATAGCTGAATAAAGAGCCTGTTTTAATATTATAATCGCCTATTTTATTATTTATTTTTATTATTAAATCTTCAAAATTATCTGGTAAGTTAATATGATCCCCCCCACTTGGAAGCAAAACATTATCTGTTAAAGAGCTTTGCTTTATTGCATCAAGTATTTCTTTGAGTTTTTGTACTTTTTCTTCGAGTGGAATATTTTGATTTAAGATATCTTGAAAATACCCCTGTACAAGGTGAACAGTAAATACTTGTGAACCATCATAAGATTTCCAAATAAATTCAGATGGCTTGTCTCCTGCTCCGCGCCATAAAACACAGTCTTTTATGCCAAAAGAATTTAAAATCTGAGGTATTTGAGAATTATGACCAAATGAGTCAGGCAGATAACCAATAAATTTGTCAGCACCCATATTTCGGGCCTGTTTTAAGCCGTAGTATAAATTTCTTATCAAGCATTCGCCACTCACCAAAAACTCATCTGCAAGCACGTACCAAGGGCCGATGAAAAGCTTTTTATCTCTAATAAGTTGTTTGATTTTTGCTTTATTTTGAGGATATAGCGCAAAATAATCGTCCAGGACAATAGTTTGCCCATCAAGTAAAAAATTGCTTGCATTATTGTTTTCCAACTGAAAAACAACATTATCTATTACTTCTATCAGCCTTAACCTAAATTCTTCAAAGCTTCTGTACCATTCTCTATCCCAATGAGTATGGGTATAAACAGTGACTTCCATACTTACCCCTTAAAACTTTTTATTTGTATTTTATTATACATAATAAACCGGGGTAAAGGAAAATTAAGCAATACCTTAAAAATACTTGTAGAAGCATAACCGGATCATACTTAGACGGTTCAGGCTTTGTAAATTTATACACAAACCCTAATTGTCGCACAAAATATAAATAGAAATAAAAGATTATAAAAGAATAACTTTACAAAGCGTAATATCAGCCTGCAGGATTTTTTACAACCTGCTATAATATATATATAATAAATAAAAAATATATTGCATTAAATTTGGATAAGAAATTGAGGTTATGTTGCTTTGCTAAGAAAAGCTCCAAAAACAGAAGACACATGCCCAAAAGACAATGATAAATACGCAGCATTTCTATATTACAGACTGCGTAATAAAATTGTCCTCCTACGCCGTTGGGCCAAAAACGATGATCTAATGGGCCTAAAAGGTCGTATGGAAGAAGCAATAAAAACTTCAGAAATGGAATTTGATGTAGTAGGCAAAGAATTTTTGAATATAATGCGCACAGGAGAGTGGAGCAAAGCCCTGATCCAAAAGATGGAATTCATAAATATGACTCTCCAGGGCTTTACAATAAATATAATAGAAACCATAGAAGACAGAAAACAAGCAAAGGATTTGCATAGAAGAAAACCCAAAGA
>JANQFW010000022.1 GCA_028277625.1 Candidatus Gastranaerophilales bacterium
ATACTCTACAGAGAGTAGCAAAAGTATCATTTATCTGGCAATGTTACATTTAATGCTTAAGCGATTAGCTAAATGATAAACTTTTCAGACAGCCTCTTAGATGCGGGAAAAGCTGCTACATCTACCTGGGACTTTCTTTTAGCATCAAGGATACCGTTCATTCTACAGCCATAAGGAGCTGTTTCAACTAAACCTACAGTTATATTGCTATTTGATTCTAAAATTTTTCTTGCTGACTCAATTACACCGCCCTCACCACCGGGCATTAATATAACAGTTTTACCATCAAGACTATTGGATCCAATTTTATTAAATATTTCTTTTCTTGCACTTGGCTCATCAGGTAAAGTTACAATTATAGTATCAGATTTATTTACACTGTCATTGAATTTTTCTTTATTCCACTGAGGTATAAAATCTCCTGCCGAAAGTTCTATAAAATTTTCTTCTTTGGTAAAAGTATTTTTCACTACGGTTCCATTAAATTTATATATTGGTGCTAGCCGTGAAGCAGTATTTTCACTATCCTTTCTAGGAAAGACCATTTTAATATCAATAGGTTTGTTCGATTTTATATTTTGAAGCATCGAGTCAAGCATAACACCAAAGCCCAAGTGGCCTGACCCCATAATAAGAACTTTTTCCCCACCGATTTTATTATTTTTTAGCGAAGATTTAGCCTTTACTTTTTTTATATAACTAGACAGTTCGGGATTTATACTTGCTTTTTTTACAAGGGCATCGAATTCAGGATCAATGGAAAAACTTCCACCTTTGAATGATATAACATCTTTTTTTAAAACCTTTATTTTAGGCATACTATATTCGTTCTTGTTGTAAAAAAGTTTTTTTTCAATATTAAAATTGTTCCCTTTTTGAGGGAATCTTTGCGGATTTATTAAGTTCATTTCTTCTCTCTCTCTTAAATTCTTAAAAAAAGAGTACGGCATACCTAACTTTTTGTCAATATTTTTTAGATAACTTTTTAAAGAAAACAGATAGCAAAAAATTATTTTTAATATTTAAAATGAGCAGATATCAAGCTACCTACTCATTTTGTATCTTAAAATTTAAAATAACAGTTAACTAAGCAAAAACATTAAAAGATCTTTTGATCTCTTTATCTAGTTGCTTTTCTGCAGACTCTTGCATCAAAGAATTTGCCTTGTACATAAATTGACTGTTTGCCTTGCTCAACTCTAAATTTTTATCCATGGCATGAGCCGAACCAAAGCTTATATTGGAAGCATTTCCTGCTGCATTTGTCAATGCCTGATTTGCATTCATAATATTAGCAGCTGAATTGTGGCGATTTCTCATAGCCATATTTCTGAACATTACTAATCCTACTAATGACATATCATTTCTCCAACATTTTCTTCCTACTCGGTGCTATTATAATGTTTTAAAAGAAATATATAAACACCCATGTATATTAAACCATAAAGGCTAAGTTTTTAGGGCATTTATTAAGAAAGATTTAATAAATGAGCTTTTATTCCCAGTAACTGGCACGTGCTTTTTCGGTTTCCCACACACAAACTTTTGATAATTGAGGTATTTCCTTCTTTAATTGTCGATAAATATACTTTGATATTATTTCACTACTGGGGCTAATGTCTTTAAATTCCGGTAATTCGTTTAGGTCTCTATGATCCAGACTGTCGAGTACCTTGTTTAATTCTTTTTTTAATATTTTAAAGTCAATAAGAATATTGGACTCATTCAACTGCTCGCCTTGCGCATAAATTTCCACTTTCCAGTTGTGTCCATGCTGATTCTCGCAATTACCCTCATAGTTCAATAAATGATGTGCCGCAGAAAAATGGCCTTCTACTTTTACTTCAAACATTATATGCCTCTTTTTTTTATACTACTTCCTATTATTTCACAAAATATTTTCTACTTTTAAGTTATTATTATAGATAAGTAAAGAATTAAATTGGTTTAATTGGGGACATATAAATGCAAGAAACACAAAAATTATTAGATATAGCAAAACATGCCGCCTACGAAGCTGGCAAAATTCACTTAAAATACTATGGCAAAGAAAAAGATATCTCACAAAAAAGCAATGAATTTGATCTGGTAACAAACGTAGACAAAATGTCAGAAGAAAAAATAATATCCATAATCACTGAACATTTTCCAGACCACTCTATTCTAGGCGAAGAAAGCGGAAAACATCAAACCCAGGATTCAGATTATACATGGGTAATTGACCCAATCGACGGAACAACAAATTATACTCACAATTTTCCACACTTTGCAGTATCAATAGGGCTTGTTTACAAAAATGAATACTATTTGGGTGTGGTATATGACTCATTTAAAGACGAGCTTTTTAGCGCAACAAAAGGAAATGGTGCATTTTTAAACGATAAACCAATACAAGTAAGCTCAACAGATAATCTTAAGCAAAGTCTATTAGCAACCGGATTTCCTTATATAAAAACAGGACTGGGCCAAGAAAATTTAAAATATTTTACAAAATTTTTGTTTGAGGCTCAAGCTATAAGGAGACCCGGCTCAGCAGCACTTGATTTGTGTTACGTAGCCTGCGGTAGGCTAGATGGATTTTGGGAATTAGGATTGTCACCATGGGATACAGCAGCAGGTATTTGTATTATTCAAGAAGCAGGCGGAAAAGTTACAAATTTTGACTCTGAAGGTTTTGATATGTACAATAAAACTGTACTTGCTTCTAATGGCAAAATTCAAGATAAAATGATGGATATAATAAAGTCCTGCCGGCAACCTGCGGAGTAAAAGCAATGGTAAAAAAACTCTTAATATTATTAATATTGGTTATTTTTATAGCAAATAACTCATTTGCTGCATCTAATAAAGTTATAGACTTAAATAACTTATCAGATCGTACGTTTCAACAAAAATCAAATATTCCTATTCCGGCTAATACTGCTAATAAATCTCAACAAGCAATCAATGTTTCAAAAAAGTTAAAATATCTTTCTAAGTCAAAATATCACATAAGTGCAATCAATCCTAACAAGGATAATAATCCTTCAGGTAGACATTATCCAGGCTACAGAGGGGGAAATCAACTTATTATATACACAGAAGACTTTGGCGAATCTACTTTAACCAATGAATACGGCGTAGAAGTTATTGTAGAAAATAATACTGCTGTTAAAATCAGTAGCTCTGATTCTTTTATTCCTCAAAGTGGTTTTGTAATAAGTGCACATGGCTCTGCAAAAAAATGGATTAATCAAAATATAATAGAAGGAGCCATAGTCAAAATAAACAAAATCACAAAAACTTTAGAGGTCTCAATAATTCCGGAAAGTTATTTGTTTAAGGCTCAACAACGGGTTGATATCGCAAAAGAGTCTTATAATAAATATTTTCGTCATAGTAGATCGCAAAAATTAAATATAGCAAAGCAAAGTTTAGTTACAGCTCAAAAAAAACTAAAACAAGCAAAAAGCTACTTAAAAAAGAAACGTTATAAAAACGCACAACAAGCAAGCGCTATAGCTATAGGCTATGCAAATCAATCAATTTATCATTCAATACCTGCTAAAAACAATGAATTCCACGGTATTTGGATTAGACCTGTTGAAAAAACAAGCCAAGAAATTGTTTCAACGCTCGAAAAATTAAAAAATATAGGCATAGAAAATATTTTTCTCGAAACTTATTATCAAGGAACTACAATTTTTCCAAGCGCAACAATGGCTCATTACAACCTTGCACCTCAAAGAAAAGAATTTACTGGCTGGGATCCTTTAAAGGTATGGATACAAGAAGCCCATAAAAGAAATATGAAAGTGCATGTTTGGTTTCAAACCTTTTATGTAGGTAATCAAAAACCTGCAAGTAATCCTAACCATATTTTATCTCGCTATCCAAATTGGGCAAACGTACAAAGAAAAAATATCGGCGCAATTCAACCAATGCCTTCTTTAGCTGAGCATAATGGCTATTTTCTTGACCCTGCAAATCCTCAGGTGCAAAGATTTTTATGTATCCTAATACAAGAAATCACCAGAAGTTATAACATTGATGGCTTAAACATTGATTACATAAGATACCCTTCAAGTTTAGCTATAAATTTTCCTAATTTCTTAGACTCTACCTGGGGCTATACCAGATACGCCAGAAAAGAATTCGAAAATATGTATGGTATAGACCCAATAAACATAGACCAAAGGCATTTGTTATGGACTTACTGGATGCTTTATAGGCAAAACAAAATAAATAACTTTGTTTTTAACTTAAAGCTTATTACCAATAATAAAAATATATTAATATCTACAGTTATTTTCCCAAATTTAATAAAAAGCTCGCAAGTTAAAATGCAAAATTGGAAAACCTGGGGAGATTATGGCTTTGTAGATGCGTTTACACCTTTGATAATGAATAATAATGCCCAAATTGCTTATAAATATGTAAAGGGAATAAAACAGCAGTTTAATAGGCCTGTTAATGTATATGCTGGCTTATTTGAGCCGTTTACATCATCCTCGCCTATTGATATGCTAAAGCAAATTGAATCAATAAGAGAGGCCGGTGGGCAGGGGATTGTACTATTTGATAATGCACACCTAAGCAAAGACTATATGGACTCATTAAAGGCTCGTATCTTTACAAGTAATTAAATTTAGTATCGAATGCTTTGCTTTTAAATCATGATTTGGCTAAAATTGTTTTAGTAAGTATCGGATAAATAGAAAAATTTTATTACATACTTAAACTTTAACTATAGCTTTATAAAGGGCTGAGTTTTGATTGATACCCCAATAATAGTAGAAAAATTGAGAAACGCAGCAAAATCAGCTAATCAACAAGAATTTATTGAAGAGCTTAATAATCTTCACTACGCTGACTTATCAGAAATTTTTCCACTCTTAACAGAAGAGGAGAGGCTGGAGTACTTTGACTTATTAAATGAAGACAAAGCCGCAGACCTGCTGGAAGAGTTAAATCCTCAAATACAAGTTGAATTATTAGACTCAATAGCCCACGATAAAGCAGCAAGAATTATTTTACACATGCCGCATGACTCTGTAGCGGACTTTCTAGCAGATTTATCAGACACAGAGTCCGAATCATATCTTGCCAAACTGCCAAACCGTGTGTCATCTCAAATCAGAGAACTTCTCAGCTATAACGAAGAGTCTGCCGGTGGTTTGATGAACTCGGAAGTCCTTCGAGTTAATGAAGCAATGACAGTTGAAGATACTCTTGATTACGTCCGTAAAATGGCAGAAAGTGACCGTGTTGATTTTTATTACATTTATGTAGTAGATAAAACAAACCACCTTAGAGGTGTTTTAAGCTTAAGAAAACTAATAACCTCCCCGCCACATATAAAAGTAGAAGAAATAATGGCAATAGATTTAATAAAAGTAAACGTTGCCGACGATCAAGAAACCGTAGCCGACACACTAATAAAATACGGCTTTTTAGCAATTCCGGTAGTTGATGATTATAACAAATTAAAAGGTATTATTACCTGGGACGATGCACAAGAAGTATCAGAAGAAGAAACAACAGAAGATATATATGCATCATCAGGTATCTCTACAGACATTGACGAAGATGAAATTCTTGTAGGACACATAAGCCAAGCTGTAAAGGCTCGTACCCCCTGGTTATTTATAACATTAATTGGCGAGTTTGTAGCTGTTAATGTGGCAAAGCACTTTAATTACACATTGGAAGCACTGCCTATTATAGCAATATTTATGCCTTTACTCGCGGGGCTGGGCGGAAATATAGGAACTCAAAGTATAACAATTATTGTAAGAGGTCTGTCAACAGGTCAAATTTCCCTTGGTTCTTCGATTTATCATGTATTTAGGGAATTAAGGATAGGTTTATTAATTGGAATGCTATTTGGTGTTATCGTTGCCTTAACAACATATATTTGGATGGGTAATTACGTACTTGGTATTGTTGTAGGGCTAGCGATGATTATAAATATGACTCTTGCTGCGTTATTAGGTACTGTTACGCCTTTTGTACTTAAAAGATTCAACATTGACCCTGCTGTAGCAAGCGGACCTTTTATTGCTACGACTATTGACGTCTTAGGGCTGGCTATTTACTTTTCACTAGTAACTATATCTCTTGGTTATCTGTCTTAAGCAAGGAAAAAGACTTTAATCCTCTTAATATTTTTAAAATTTTATCATGGCAATTTGCTTGTTTAATTAATCTTTATATATATACAAAGGTATTTAAAATTAAAACATGAGTGAAAGAAAGCTATGGATAAAAAAATAGGAGCATTTGATTATATTGATGTTGCATTAGTCGATAAATACAGCGATATGAACGGCAATGACGTAGAACGAGATATACAAGAATTATCAATGACAGTTGATGCGGTATGGAACGCAATGAACCTTATCGGAATTAACAAGGTTAATATGATTAAAGCAAAGAAAAATTATAGAGATGTAAACCCTGCATAACTAAAAATCCTTGATTAAAGCAGCTCTAAAATGTTTTTCAGATTATTCAATCGTGTTAAAATTAATAAAATAAACTATTCTCTGAAAAGAGTAACACGAGACTTAAATGATGAGCAGTATAATAAAATTCTGTTTCAACATTGAGTAATGAATAGCTTAATCAAGGAAAAATTATGAAAAAAATTATATTGGCTTCAGCATCACCAAGAAGAAAAGAATTATTAGAAAAATTAAATTTAAAATTTGAAGTAATTCCTTCTACAGTAGAAGAGAATATTAAGGATGAAAAGTTTTCACCGGCATTAATAGAAAAACTTGCGCTAGAAAAAGCAAAAGATGTTGCACAAAAGATAAAAGAATCAGCAGTAGTTATAGGTTCAGATACAGTAGTTGTTATAAATGATGAAATACTAGGCAAGCCTATTGATAAGCAAGACGCATTTGATATGTTAACCAAGCTTAGCAATAAAACTCATCAGGTAATTTCTGCAATAGCAATAGTCGACACAGAGTCACACAAAGAATTCACAGACTACGTGATCAGCAATGTTACGTTTAAACCTTTAACCAACGATGAGATAAGTAATTACCTTACAACATCAGAACCTTACGATAAAGCAGGTTCCTACGCAATACAAGGTTATGCCGGTGCTTTTATAAAATCAATAAACGGTTGTTATACAAATATAGTGGGTATTTCTACATATAAACTGGTAGAAATGCTTAAACTGGTTAATATTTTTGTTTTATAAAGCATCTACCCCATATATAAAAAAATTCTCCTTAATATCAAGGAGAATTTTTTGTAATTATTTTATATTTAGCTTATTCAGCGCTTGGACTCTCTTCAGCAGGCTTTTGCACTTCAACATTTTTTGCCTGAGACTGAGAATGGTGATTATTAAACTTAGAGCCAACACTTAAGCTTATTCTTCTATCTTCAGGGTTAAATCTTTCAACGTTAACATCAATAGATTGACCAACTTCTAAAGATTTTCCTGCCATAGATTGATACTCAACAACTTCTTTATAAGGAAGAAGTGCTTCAACCCCCGGATGAATCTCGATAAATGCTCCAAAATGCTTAATTCTGATAACATTACCACTAACTTTTGAGCCCTCTTTAATAACATTAGCAGCTTCACCCCAAGGATCAGGCTGCAAGCTCTTAAGACTCAAGCTAACTCTTTGTTTTTCGTTATCTATACCAATAACTTCAACTTTAATTTTATCACCTACACTTAAAATATCAGCCGGATGATCTACCCATCTCCAAGACATTTGAGATAGAGGTAATAAACCATCAATACCACCGATATCAACAAATGCACCGAAATCAGCTAATCTAACAACTTCACCTTCAACAATACTTCCGGCCTTAAGTTTATCAAATACATCTTTTCTTTGCTCTGCCTGTTGATCAGTAACAACTTTTCTATGTGACATTATCAAGTTGTTTTGTTGAGAATCAACAGATAGAATTTTTAATTGAATTTTCTCACCAACTAAAGCTTCAATATCTCTTGCTCTTATGTGACTAGATGGAACAAATCCTCTTAGTCCAAGAACGTCTACTAAAATACCGCCCTTAACTGTTGATGTAACTTCTGCTTCAACAATCGCATCTTCTTCTTTAAGATCTTCAAGCTTTTTCCAACTATATACAGAAGCAACTTTTTTAAGAGAAAGGGTTAATTGCCCCTCTTCATCTTCTTCTCTAATAATAAGAAATTCTTTTTCCTCGCCAACGTTAACAACATTTTGAGGTGATTTTGTGAAAATGTTTGAAAGCTCCTTTAATGGGACTTTAGCAGCAGTTTTAGCTCCTATATCTACAATAACTCCATTAGATTCAAAGCCTACAACTGTACCTTTTACA